>DYQK01000215.1 GCA_020719385.1 Rikenella microfusus
ATAAATTCCGGCTTTTGATTTCACCGAATTTTCTTTGCCATATGATTTGCATTCACGACAAGGGCAAACTAATGAGAATTCTTTTAAAAACATTTTTGCAAGTTTACATTACACATTATTTTTGCAAAATTAACAAAATTTCATTTCAACACTGCTTTGTAGGGACTACCCAGTTGAAAATCAAAAACTTAACGTATCAGTTTATCCAAATCCTGCAAAAGATGTTGTAAAAGTTGAGTTCAATTCGGAAGTTAAAAATGCAATCGTTAGAATTTATTCGCTCAACGGACAAGAAGTTATGAGAGCCGAAGTAAATGGTACATTTGAACAATTGAATATCAGCGAATTACCTGCCGGAACTTACATGATACGAGTTATCAGCAACAACGAGGTAATAACCAAGAAAATAATAAAGAACTAACATACAGTTAATAACACTTTGTGAAAAACTAATTTATTTCTTTCCCCAAAGCCATCTGTTCGCAGGTGGCTTTTTTTTTGATAATTGCTTGTCTTTCAATGTGAATCGAAGAACCAATTAGTATAGCGTAAGTGCTTGAATACAAGAGATTTCTCGCTTTGCTCGAAATGACAAAAAGAAATAATTTCGAATTTGACATTGTCAAGATAATTAATTCTAAAAAAATATCGTTTTTTATCTCAGTTAAATGTCAGAATAACAATAAGTTACACTTTATACTTTTCACTTTTCCTTTTTCCTTTTACTTATCATTTTGAGCGTATCGTTTTTTTGCTATTTTTACAAGCTAAAGAAAAAAACTCATTCAAAATAAAAATCAATACACGATGAAAAAAGTACTTGTTGCTACCGAAAAACCCTTTGCAAAGGTTGCCGTTGATGGTATTCGCAAAATCGTAGAAGGTGCTGGTTATCAGCTCGTTTTATTAGAAAAATATAAAGAAAAAACCGATTTGCTCGTCGCCGTTGCCGATGTTGACGCCATGATTATTCGCAGCGACAAAGCCGACCGCGAAGTTTTGGAAGCCGGTAAAAAGTTAAAAATTGTTGTTCGTGCCGGAGCCGGATACGACAATATAGACCTTACAGCAGCCACCGAGCGCGGCATTGTTGCTATGAATACACCCGGACAAAATTCAAACGCCGTTGCCGAATTGGCAATCGGAATGATGGTTTACGCCGCCCGCAATTTGTTCCAAGCCGGAAGCGGTACCGAGTTGAAAGGCAAGAAGTTGGGCTTACATGCCTACGGTTTTGTTCCCAAATTTTTGGCAACCATCGCCAAGGGCTTTGGAATGGAGGTTTATGCTTTCGACCCCTTTGTTTCGGCTGAAAAAATGCAAAACGATGGCGTTCAAGCAGTTGCAAGCATCGAAGAATTGTATAGCACTTGCCATTACGTTTCGTTGCACATTCCTGCAAACGCACAAACCAAGAAATCAATCAATTACGATTTGTTGGCAAAAATGCCAAAAGGCGCAACCTTAGTAAACACAGCCCGCGCCGAAGTGATTGACGAAGACGGTTTACAACAAATTTTCGCCGAACGAACTGATATTAAATATGTTAGCGACGTTGCTCCCGTTTGCCACGCTGCAATGGCTGAAAAATATGCAAACCGCTATTTTTCAACCCCAAAAAAGATGGGCGCCGAAACCGAAGAAGCAAACATCAATGCCGGTTTAGCGTCTGCAAATCAGATAGTTAATTTCTTAGAAAAAGGCGATAAAACTTTCCAAGTAAATAAATAAAAAAGTAAAACGGAATTGTATTCCGTCACTGTCATTTCGAGCGAAGCGAGAAATCTCTTGAATCCGCAAACAGCCGATTAAAGACATTCCTCGCTCCGTTCGAAAATAAAACACAGTAAAATTTTAGTTAAAAAACTAAGTAATCAAACAGGTCTTTGAAATATTTTTGCTGTGAAATAATTGATTTTTGAGGTATATTTTTCGTATCTTTGTAAAAAACGTAACCATGACAAAGCAACAAGTTTTAAAATACGTTAAATCGGATAGAGATATTATGCACGGTTTGCCATGTGTAAAAGGAACCAGAATCCCGATAGCACAAATACCGTCAATGATTGCCGATGGAATGACAATTCAACAGATTTTAAAAGAATATCCGTCATTAACCGAAAAAAGTATCAGAGCCGCGCTCAAATACGCCTCGTATGCCTGCAACTTTGAAATTGTGAACTTATGACAAATTTTATCATTGACGAAAATTTGAGTTACGACCTCATTGAGTTTTTACAAAAAAAAGGTTTTAATGCCGACCATATTAAAAAAATGGAACTCGGTGGCACCAAAAATGGTGAACTTTATAAAATTATCGAGAAAAATAAAGCGTGGTTCATATCAAAAGACAAAGATTTTTCGGTGAAAGAAAAGTTTGATAAATACAAAGTTGGCGGTATCATTGTTTTAAATCTGTCGAATGAAACAACTAAGAATTTTAAACAATACATAGACCTCACTTTTAAGGAATTGAGAAACAATTTTGAGGTGAAAAAACTGGTCTTGGTTCGTGATAAAGAGTTTTTAATTCTTTAAATATTCAATATCTTTTAGCAAAATTCACAGTCAAAAAAATATTTCGAGTGTGAATTTTTATTTATTGGTACTTTTGTGCAAAAACAACAAAAAAATGCTACAAAAATTGTTCCTTATAAGTGGTTAG
>DYQK01000026.1 GCA_020719385.1 Rikenella microfusus
ATACGGTGGATTTCCGATGACAATATCAAAACCTGTGTTTTCGTTAATTTTTTCGTTTAAAACTTCTGCGAAATCGATTTTCCAATCGAAAAAATCAAGTGGTTGGTCGTTGGTTTTCAATTCCTGCAACTTTTTTGCGGTGTTTTTCCATCCTTCTGTTTTCAAATACAAGCGTGTTTGTTCAGTAACTTTTTTACCTGTTTCGTTAGGTTTTGCTTCGTTACCTTTTGTTTTCACCATAAAATTTAATTGGTTGCAAAGAATATCGATTTTAATATTTCGGATTTCTTTGGCAAGATTTTGTTTGTCTTTTCGTTGTGTTTGAAAATATTCTCGTTGTTTTTGGCTGATTTTTTGCAGCAATTCGATATTTTTTTCGCGGTTTTTCTGTGCAAAAACGCCGTCTTTGGTGATATTTTCGTCCCATTCGATATTTATAACTTCGTTGTCAAGTATTGGAACGAGGGAATTTCCTTCGACAATTTTATAATCGAGATTCGGCAAAGGTTTCGGCGTTTTTTCGTCAACGACAAGTGCGAGCCAGAATCGCAATCTTGCAATATCGACTGCACCTTTTTCGATGTCAACGCCATAAATTGAGTTGATAATAATCTTTTCCTTGATTTCTGCGGCTTTCCATTCGCCTTCATTTAGGAAATTGAGTACTTCTTTGATATTGAAAATTTCTTGCAATAAACCCATTGGAAATGCGCCGCTGCCGATGGCGGGATCGCAAATTTTGACTTTGTCGAGTAAGTCGTTTATTGTTCTGACTTCTGTAATTTTTAACAGTTCGAAATCTTTGTCTTTGACAAGATTTTCGATGATTTTTTTGTCGGGATTTTCTAATTTGTGGTTTAAATATTCGATTAAACTTTCCTGACACATATAATGCACAATTTCTTTTGGTGTATAATATGCCCCTTTTTCTTTGTTGTCTTCGAGTAGGTTTTCGAAAATATGTCCGAGCATTTCGGGGTCGATGGCGACAGTTTGTTCGTTTGGGCTGTCTTCGTATATGGTGAAATTAAAAGCGTTTAAAAAATCGAAAAAGCCGCGTTTGTTGGCGATTTCGGCGTCGAAAAAGTTGTCGTTATGGAATAATGTTGCGTTAAGAGTAAGAATTTTGTCGTCAAAAATTTCTTTGTCGAAGAGTCCGCCGTTGAGATATGGAATTTTAACGATGGAATTGTCGGGCATAACGAAGTTGTCGTTGTCTCTTTTTTGATTTAACGTTTCGAAAAACAATTTTTTCAACCAAAGTTCATAAAAATTTTCGTTTTTACCTGTTTTTTGAAAAAAATCGAAAATAAAATTCTTATTTCCATCTTGATAAAGGAGATTTCCATCTTGATCAACGAGATTTGTTGCCCCAAGCCATCCTTTTTTCTGTACGAAATACAAAAAAACGATTCTGCCGAGAAGTTTTTTGGCAAAATTTCTGATATTTTTGTCGTCATTACTGAAAACTGACGTTTTAAAATTCGTTTGATTAATAAAATCGACAACTTTTTGATAATGATTTTTATATTCTGCAAAAAAATCTTTGCTTAATTTTTCGACAGAGAATGCTTCTGTGATATTTTCGAGAGAAATGTTTTCGAGATTCATCAAAAAAACGAATCTTTCGGCTGCCGTTTTACATTTTTCCGCTGGTCCCAAGAGATAAGTATATCTTTTGGCATTGGAAAATTTCGATTCTATGCCTTTTTCTGTGAAAAAAACATTTTTCGAGACGAAAGTAAACCGCCAAGTTTCGTTGTTGGTCGGTGAAACGAAATTAATAAACGCAGCTTCGCCTGTTCGCAACATTTTTCTGACAAATTGCTGCACTGCGACTCTGTTGTGTTCGAGTTTAACATTGGGCTGCAACAAAATTTCGTAACAAAAAATTTTTTCGTAGCTGTTGACAGAAATTTCGCCATACATTTTTGCTTCCTGAATGACTTTTTTTTCTGCTTTTTCTGAAATATTTATTTTTTCTGAAACAGAATAATACGAAAATTGATTTTTAAAAATCGGACTCAATACGTTTTTTACAAAAAAATCTCGATTATATTCTTGCGAGAGAATATTTTGAAATTGTTGAATATCGGTCATTTTGTGGTGAAATAAAGAGTGAAAAATTTTTGTACAAATAAACGAAATATTTTAATATTTTTCGCAAACTTTACGAGAAAGTTTGTGTTAAAACGATTTCGGGAGAAATAATAATTCGTTTTTTCTCATCTTTCTCTTCATTTCCTTCGGCGGAACAATATTTTTTTACAATTTCCTCGAAAAATTTGGGGATAACATTGGAAGCAGTGCTTGGTGTCAATAAATTGTTATTGAAAAAATCATTAATTTTTTTGGGCAAATCATTAAATCTCCCAATTTCAATTAATTTTCTACAATTATTTAACGCAATTTTTTGTTCGTCTGTTGCGAATTTCAACATTGCACTTAAATATTCGTCTGCTTTTTTCTGTGTTTTTGTTAATTTCTGGTTTGTGATGGTTGAAATGTTGCTTTGCGTTTTATCTGAAACGAAAAATTGATGTGCCGCAGCGGCTTGTTCAAGAGTAAATTGATGCAAATCGATAGATTTTTCGTTCTCTTCTGCTTCGAAAATGGTTGCAGCAGCTGCGAAATCTAACTCGACACACGTATTATCAGGAAAAACTAAACAAAAAATACCTGGATGATTCTTACTTTTCAGATAAGTCAACGAAGTTTGTGATAAATCATAACTTATTTTCGTTTGATTAAACGTTTTATCTCTGCCGCATCTCGCTTTATTGGGAATTTTGTTAATTTTTCGATACTCTTTTTCGTTTTTTCGTTTAAAATCTCTCAACACTTGCAGAAATTTTAACGTTTCGCTTGCCTCTTGCTGCAATTTTATGTTGGGAATAAATAAACCTGCTTTACCTCGTTCCTCCAAAACCGACAACATTTTGTCATCCGACCCAAACGCAATATGAAATGCCTGAATTTTCAACAACGCTCTTTGAATAAGACGAATTTGTTGTTCTCCTTGCACGGTGGGATAAAAATTGAAAATATAAATTTTCGCCGCTTTTGTCCCGATTCTGTTGATTCGACCACTTCGTTGAATAAGTTTTGTCGCATTCCATGGAATATCATAATTCACCATTACGTTACTTCGGTGCAAATTGATACCTTCTGACAAAACTTCCGTAGAAATTAAAATATCAAAATCATTTTTTTGCTTTTCGAAAGGAATATTTGCATCGAAATTTTCGCGAATCACCGATTCTATCTCTTTGCGATTTTTCGAAGTGGCAACTAAACATCGATATTTAGTAATTTTCTCTGCCAAAAAATTTGCAGTTTCGACAGATTCGGTGAAAATAATTAATTTTTCGCCTGTGTTGATGCTTTTACCAAACAATTTTTCGTTTAATTGTTTAATAAATTCGTCTAATTTGGGGTCTCTTTTAACATTCTCCCATTTTTTAATTAAATTTTCGATTTTTTCTTTGTCTTTTTCCAACAAATCGAGATAATTTAAGTTAAAATCTTTGCATTGAAAAACTTTTCCGTCATTTTTTTCGACAATTTTCTCAATTTCCTCATCGGTTTTGCCGTTTTCGATAAGTTTATTGATGTCTAAATTGCTGGCGATGAAAATTTTGTCGTTTTTAAACATCTCGATAATGTTTTTTATTGCAGTTAACAATCGATTTAACGACTGTTTGAAAGCAAAAAAACTACTTTCGAGGCGTTTAACGAGTAATGTTCGCATAATTCCTGCGAGTAATTCGGAGATAACCTTCACATTGCCGTATTGTTTTTGTGATTCGGGGTTTAAAAACTCGATTAAACGGTATCTATAATATCCAAAACTTTCGATTTCGTTGCCATTTTCGTCAATTCCGACCAAAAAATTGACGGTTTCGACAAATAATTCGCATTCTTTTGGGGTTAATGTGTAACGCAAATTTTCAGGTTCACAGACTTCGGGAAAAGTTAAGTTTTGATTTTTGATGTCCGTTAAATAATCGTTAAAACCTAAAATATCTTTTCGCGTTCGGCGAATGACGAGTGGTTCAATAACGTTTTTTCGCAATTTTTCGAATAAATCAGCAATTTTCGAGTAATTAAAAGTTTCTTCTCCGTTGAGAAATCGAAAAATTTTGCCGACATTTAACGAATTTTCGCTTGGTAATTTTTTAAATTCCTCGTTGATGGGTTTAAAAAATGCTTCCAAATTTCGAACATTTTCCAACGTACTATTTCTGCGGTCTTGAAATAAATACAATTGATTTTCAATGTCTTGCGGTTTATTATTGAGCGGCGTAGCGGAAATTAAGATAATTTTTTTGTGAACATCACCCTTCGGCGAAGGATTTTGCCGCAAAGTTTTACAAATATTTTGTAAATGTTCGTACATTTTTATTTTGTCGTTGCGAAATTTATGCGATTCATCAATAACAACCATATCATATTCCGCGGGACGAAAAAAATTCATATCTTTTTCGTCGAAAATTTTGTGTAAACTACCAATCGAAATGATTTTAAAATACATTTCTATCTGAAATTCCTTCAGAGTGTCGTACCAATGATGCTTTAATGCAGGCGGGACAACCAATAAAACCTTCGTTTGACTGCCATTTTCGTATATAAATTTTTTTATCACCATACACGCAATGACAGTTTTCCCCAAACCAACCACATCGGCAAGCAAAAAACCGTTATGTTTCTCCAACATTTGATAAGCTTGGTTTGCTGCATCGATTTGATACTCCAAATTATAATATCTTTTGGGTAACATTTCACTCATTTTATAAAAATTTGCATCCACACGTTCCCCGAAATACTCAATAAGTGCCTTTATATATAGTTGAAACGGTGTAAAATCATCTCGGAGATAAGTATTTTTCTCAATTTTTTTTGCATCTGTGTTTAAAATCGGAATTGCTTCGTTCCACAGACGTTCAAATTCGTCTGTTGCAAACTTTACATCGTCAAAATCTCGCAGCGAAACGTTAAATTCATAATTAGAATCAGGTTTTGAACCGAGTCCTTCTTCGGTTAAATTGGAAGAACCCGTAATTACTTCGCAAAATGAATGTTCATTAAACAATTCGGGGCGAAAAATATATATTTTTGCGTGTAATTTTTTCGAAGGATGTGCTTTTATCTCGATTTTTTTCGAAATAACATCGTTTAAAAATTGTTTCATTCCGTTTTCGACTAATTGCGTGTAAGGTGCGTTTTGTATGTCTTGAATTGTCTCTTCGATAAAATTTTCTTTCGCATCTTTTTCGAGAAATAAACAAATTTGTCCTTTTTCTGCGTATGTTTGCACCAATTTATCAACATTTATTCCGACTAAAATTCTAATTTTTTTTACTTTTGCTAAAAAAGTTTGAATTTTACAATAACCCGAAGCGCGAAAATAACCGACAAGAATATCGAAATGATGAATTTTATCAGAATTGTCAAAAATTCCTTCGATTTTTTTGACAAGCGAATTGTCTTTGTTGTTGGTAAAAAATTTTGTTGCCATGAATTGTTTATTTTTAGAAAATGCAAAAATAAACAATATTTTTGAGAAAATGTTGTTTATTATAATTTTTTTGCGAAAGGAAAAACCTCTTTTGGTTTGTGAACCAAAAGAGGAAAAACCAACCATTATGAAAAGAAAAAATTGAAATTTAAAGTGGACCCACCAGGGCTTGAACCTGGGACCACCTGATTATGAGTCAGATGCTCTGACCAACTGAGCTATGGATCCTAAAAACACTAAACTTTTAACTTTATGAAAACTTTATAGAATCTTTTATTTTCCTTTTTAAAAATCGGCACAAAGATAAAAAACTTTTTCAAATTAAACAAATTTTTTCGCAAAAATTTTCATAAAAAATAAAAAATTTTCATAATTCATTGATTTTCAACGAGAAAAAAATGTTAAAAAATCTCAATAAAATTTAAAATTTATTTTTATATTTGCAAAATCAAAAAATTCACTCACAAATAAATTTTTTTATGCGAAAAAAAGTCATTATTATCGGTGCAGGAATCGCAGGTCTGAGCAACGGTTGTTATCTGCAAATGAATCATTATGAAACCGAAATTTTCGAACTTCACAGCATTCCCGGCGGACTTTGCACTTCATGGAAACGAAAAGATTATATTTTCGACGGCAGTATTCATTGGTTGTGCGGCACAAAAACTGATTCTTTTCTCAATAAAATGTGGAACGAGTTGGTTGATATGAAAAAGTTGCAAATTGTTAACCACGATATTTTTATGAGAATCGAAGATGAAAACGGCAAATTTATTGATGTTTTCGCAAATTTAGACAAATTGCACACCGAACTTCTCGAAAAAGCACCTGAAGACAAAAAAATTATTGAGGAAATTATTCACGCTGCCAAAAAACTCACTTCCGTTAAGATGCCCGCCGACCAACCAATGGAAATTGCAAGTTTTTTCGAAAAAGCCGCTATGATGGCAAAAATGTTGCCCGTAATGGGAATTTTTCAGAAATTTTCGAAAATTACGATGGAAGAATATGCAGAAAATTGTAAAAATCCGTTGTTAAAATTGACACTTTTGTCTTTGTTCGAACCCAAGATGGCTGCGATTTTTCAATTTTTTACTCTCGCTTGGATGCACAACCAAGACGCAGGTTATCCCATTGGCGGCTCGTTGGAGTTTTCGAAAAAAATCGAAAAACGTTATTGCGAGTTAGGCGGCAAAATTCATTATCACTCGAAAGTGAGTAAAATTCTCGTCAAAAATGAAAAAGCATACGGAATTGAACTCGAAAACGGCGAACAATTTTTTGCCGACATCATCATTTCTGCCGCAGACGGACGAAATACTATTTTTGGAATGCTCGAAGGAAAATTTTTGGACAAAACCATTCAAAGTTATTACGATGAATACACGATTTTTTCTCCGTATATTCAAATTTCTCTCGGTTTAAAACGAAAATTCGATGATTTTCCTGCTTCAACAATGTTAAAATTGTCTAAAAATATTCAACTCGACCCAAAAACTTCGTTAGACAGTTTGTGGACTGTTTTTTATTATTATGACCCAACATTTGCCCCTGAAGGTAAAACTTCTGTCGTCATTTTACCATTAACTCGCGACTTCGATTTTTGGGATAATTTGCGAAAAAATGACAAAGAGAAATATTCCGCAGAAAAGCAACGAATCGCTGACGAAATTATTGATGCCTTGGAAAATAAATATGGGAATTTCAAGGAGCATATTGAAGTTATTGATGTCGCAACTCCATCAACGGTTTATCGTTACACGGGCAATTATCAAGGAAGTATGGAAGGTTGGATTCTTTCGCCGCAAAACGCAACGGTAAGTATGAAAAAAACTTTGCCGCATTTGGCAAATTTTTATATGTGCGGTCAATGGGTGCAACCAGGCGGCGGACTTCCTGGTGCGTTAATCTCGGCGAGACAAGTAGCACAAATTATTTGTCATGACGACAAAATTAAATTTACAACTTCGCATTTTTAACAATTTTTAACAAAAAATTTGTCAGATTTTTCGGAATCTGACAAATTTTAAACAGAAATTTATGAAAAAAATTTTGTTTATTTGTTTATTTTCACAAATTTTAACTTCTTTTGCACAAACTCTCACCGAGCAAGAAGCACTTCTCACCGCACAAACAAAGCAATTAAATCAATTTATTCGCAGATTTAACGGCGAGGAAGACCTTTTAGGGAAAAGATGGTACAAAAAAGATTCGTCTTTTCACAAAGAAACGTGGAGACGAAAATATTTATCCATTCTTTTCGACAGCGACAACTCCCGACTAACAGACTCTGTCAGGCAAAAATTTATCAACGAAACGGTCAACGACACAATTTCATCGTTTTTAGATTTTTATGGAAAATTTTGGTACGCCGAGGTCGATGCAGAATGCAAATTTAACGGCAAAAAAGAAAATTTAATTTTATTTCTCAAACTCGAACAAGCAGGCGAGGGCTGGAAATGGGTGATTTCGAAAGTTTATTTTCAACCATTTCAAAAAATGTTTTCGCAAGATTCTACGTTAAAATTTCTGCATCCGCTGAGTCACGAGGTCGATTTTATGAATTTAACAAACGTTTTGAAAAAAGAAAAACAACTCGAAAAATATGCTTCAAAGAAATATTTTACCGATTTTCGAAGTTTATTTTTTTACGAATTGAAAAATGGAAATTTAAAATTTTTGAAAATTACGCAGACAAAATTTCACTTTTTTCAACTGAAAAATTGGTATTTTGAAGTTTCATATTTCAACCGAAATACGTACAATTCGGGTTGGTTAATTTCAAATTTAATTTTTGTTCCTGAAAAAGAAAAGTTAAATTTTTTACATCAATTTGAGTAGATTTTTATGAGAAATTTTGTTTATTATCTCTTTGTAATTTGTTTATTTTCAACATTTTGTACAGAAAATCAAGAGAAAAATCTTTTGAAAAAACCTCACATCAATATTGAGGAAACGTTGATAAAAATAAATCGTCAGTTGGTGAAGGAAAATGTCGAAAAAATGAAAAATTTTGCGAAAGAAAAAAAATGGAATATGCAGTCAACAGAGCGTGGTGCGATGTTTGAAATTTACAAAATGACGAAAAATCAACTCATTCGGTCAGGAAATGTAGTTCATTTTAAATATTCTCTTTCACTTTTAGACGGCACTTTTTGCTATTCCTCCGATTCTTTGGGAATAAAAACCATCAAACTCGGACAAGGAAACGCAGAGGCAGGTTTAGAAGAGGTTTTTGAAAAGTTATGTGAAGGTGAAAAAGCACATATAATTATTCCGCCCTATTTGGCATACGGCACTTCGGGAGATAATAACAAAATTCCGCCGCTTGCTATGTTGGTTTATGACGTGGAAATTGTGAAAGTTGAGTGAAAACCTACATTTTCGTCTGTTTTTTTCTTTTTTGCGATTCGAAATATTCTAAATATTTCAGACCATTATTGACATATTCGGGGTCGTGAGTGAAGGGTTTGTTATTCTCAGGGTAAACTTTGCCCGCATTGTGCAGATGAAACGCATCTTTAAACTTTTTCTTCCGCACATAGTCGCCATAATTCGAGTTAATCCATTTTACACTCCAATACAAAATTTTATTTCCCTTCAAAACATCAACAGAAATTCCTAATTCAACACATTTATACCCCATAATTTGAAATGGTCCCCACGAAGAGGCATATTCCCGCAAAGTTTTGTCATCAATATCTTTGAGAGATTCGGGAAAAACTTTTTCATAATGCGACAACTTTTTATTTTTCACTAATTTTAATTTCTCGTAAACGTCTTTTTCGAAACGTGCAGAAACATTTTTTTTGCCCGAAGATTCGAGCATAATTACTGCCATCAAGTAAGAATAACGCAAATTAAACTCATTGGCAAGCGTTTCGACTTGCTCGCCGTAATTATCAGTTGCCGATTCTACGCCGCCAAACTCAAACTTAAATTCTGTTTCATCGCAAGTTTTTAACAGAATCAATAACAAAAGAAACGAGAAAAATATGGTTAAAAATTTTTTCATATCGAAATCAAATTTATATCTAAAATATATAACGTAAAGATAAGAAAAAATATTGAATTTTACTTATCTTTTTGTAAATTTTTTCAAACTTTTTTATACAAATTTTTTTTTCGAAAATTTTTGTTAAAAAACAAATAAATTTTATAACTTTGCAGCGAATTTTTATCATTTATTTATGAAAAAATTAGTCGTTCTCACGGGTGCGGGCATGAGTGCAGAAAGTGGAATACAAACTTTTCGCGGCACAAACGGAATGTGGGAAAATCATAGTATTCAAGATGTTGCAACGTTGACGGGATGGAAAAAAAATCCTGAATTAGTTTTACGATTCTATAGTGAACGTCGAAAAAAAGTTGTCGAAGCACAACCCAATCAAGGACATCTCGATTTAGTCGAGTTAGAAAAATTTTTCGATGTACAAATAATTACACAAAATGTTGATGATTTGCACGAAAGAGCAGGAAGTGCAAAAGTTTTACATCTTCACGGAGAAATTCGCAAGTCAAGAAGCAGTATTGACCCAAATTTAATTTACAATATCGAAGGTGCTGCCTTGAAATTAGGTGATTTGTGTGAGAAAGGTTCGCAACTTCGCCCGCATATTGTTTGGTTTGGTGAAGCAGTGCCAGAGATTAATAACGCAAAAATTATGGTTCTCAATGCCGATATTTTTGCAGTTATTGGAACTTCGTTGTTGGTCTATCCCGCGGCAGGACTTCTCGATGTTGTGCCAAGTTCGGCACAGAAATTTTTAATTGACCCAAATGAAGTCAATACGCCTGTGAAAATGGAAGTCATTCAAGAACCAGCCTCTGTCGGAGTAAAAATGTTGATGGAAAAATTATTAACCAAGAAATAAATTTTTCTATCTTTTTAGTTTCGATTTTCCGAATGTTTTTTGGAAAATCAGAGTGTTTTTTCGAAAAATGTTGAGAAAAATGAAAAAAAATTATATTTTCGGAATAAGTTTACTTTTTTTATATTCTTGCTCTTTTTTTGAGAAAGATAATGAAAAAGTGGTGCGAGTTTTCGATAAATATTTGTATATCAATGAGATAAGCAGTGTTATTCCTGATGGAACTTCTCCCGATGACAGTCTGGTGAAGGCAAAAAGTTTTATTGATATGTGGGTGCAAAAACAATTGTTATTGAAAAAAGCAGAATTAAACTTGGATGACGAGCAAAAAGATGTGGAAAAACAATTAGAGGATTATCGTACTTCATTACTTATTTTTAAATATAAACAATTATTTTTACAACAAAAACTTGACACAATTATCGGTTTGCGGGATATTGAGTCGTATTATCAACAACATTCGGCAGATTTTTTACTTCAGTCGCCAGCAATAAAAGGTTTTTATGCGAAGTTATTGAAAACTGACCCGAATATTGATAATTTGAAATATTGGTTGGAATCTCGAAACGTGCGAGATATTCAAAAATTGAAGGATTATTGTTTGCGGCGGGCAGTGCTTTGTGAAACTTTTAAAGAGGATTGGACACTTTTTGAAAATATTTTAAAAGATTTAAAAATTCACATTCCTGATGTGGAAAAATTTTTGAAAACAGAAAAAAAGATTTCTGTGAGTGATTCTGCGTATCAATATTTTGTGTTTATCAAGGAATTTCGGTTGAAAAATCAAACTGCTCCGTTAAATTTTGTGAAAAATTATATCGAAAGTATTTTGTTGAACAAACGTAAGAATCAACTAATCAATGAATTAGAGAATAATATTTATCAAAATGCGTTAAATCAAAATAATGTGGAATATTTTGAAAAAAAGAAAAAATAATTTTGTTTTTGAGAAAAATTATTTATCTTTGCCGCCGAATTTTAATGTTAAATTTATGAAGTATAACATTTTCACAATTTTTCGTTCTCTCTCTCTCGTTATTTCGCTAAGAGAGCGGGTAGGTGTTTACTCGTTTTAATATTTTTTACGAGTATGAGTTTTTTTAACTTTTTAAAAAGTTCTGCAACAATTATTCCTGATTCACTCGCCTCTAAGGTAGCAAAAAATCTCTATTTCGAAAGAGTACAGTTTTTTAAACAAACAAAGTATTCAGATATTGAAATACGAGAAAGGTTGGTTTTTGCCAATGAGAAGATTCCTGTTTATTACATTTTTAACATCGGCGACAAGGAAGGTTTCGTCATTATCTCTGCTGATGATAAGGTTTTTCCTGTCTTGGGTTATTCTTTTTCAGGATTTTATGAAAGAGATAATCAGCCGCCAGCCCTCATAGATTGGATGCGAAATTATGAATTTCAAATTCTTGATGCTCGTAAAAATCAACTTGAAGCAACAATGAAAATCAAAGACAAATGGACTTATTATTTAAAAGATAATTTTGTCGCAAATGTTAAAAGTGTGGAAACAATTGCCCCTCTCATTCAGACTCAATGGGACCAGGTATGTTATTACAACGCTCAATGTCCTTCCTCAAATGGACATTCATATTTTGAATGTGGACACGTTCCTGTTGGTTGTGTTGCTGTTGCTATGGCACAAATAATGAAATATCATAATTATCCCAATTATGGAAGTCGAAGTATCTCTTATGTTGATCCTGCGAATATGAATTTTGCTCCAGACCAAAATGATCCTTCTTATGGTACAATTTCAGTAAATTTTGCAAATACTAATTATAAATGGGCAAACATGCCTAATAAATTAAATAATTTCAATGATGATGTTGCAACACTCTTATTTCATTGTGGAGCAAGCGTCAAGATGGATTATTCATATAAAGGTTCTGGTTCCGACATATTCAAAGCACAGGAATCTTTTGTAAAGTATTTTAATTATTATCTTTCGACTCATGTAGAGTCAAAAAATACTTATACAAATGAGCAATGGATTAATATTTTGAAAAATGAAATAAACGCTCGCCGACCTATGTATTATCGAGGAACTGGCGAGGCAGGACATGCATTTGTTTGCGATGGTTACCAAGATGATGGACATTTCCATTTTAATTGGGGATGGAATGGTTCAGAAGATGGATGGTTTTTTCTCAACAATTTGAATCCAAGTGGTTCAAATTATACAAACAACCAAATGGCAATTGTTGGAATTCAACCTGTTCCCCGCAATTTATTATTGGGAAACGTTGTTTGTAATGAAGAAAACCTTAATCTTTCTGTTATCGCTGCTCCTGGTACGTCTTATTCGTGGAATTTGCCTACAGGATTTTTAGGTGCAAGCACTTCTAATGTTATCTCTGTACAAACTCCTCCAACGGGCAATGGAACACAAAGTTATTCCGTTACGGTAAGCAAAAATATTGGTGGAGAATTAATTTCTCAAACAATCGGTGGTTATTTATGGTTAGGTCGTCCCAGTGATCCTCCCAAAGTTGTATTTGCTCGTTATGGGAATATGTGTGCTTATCAAGGAACTATCAGTGCGCCGGGAGCAACTTCATATTTTTGGAGTGAAGATGGAAATTCTTACGTTGAAAAAGGTACAAAATACGGTATTTTTGAACCCTACAGCACAGTAACTTTATTTGTTAAATCAAAGAATCGTTGTGCAATTTCCTTTCCAATACAAACAATAAAAACTTTGTCAGGTCCGCCATCTGGATGTCTTTGGAAGTCTGATACTGAAAGTCAAGATGATTTTTCTTTACATTCTTCAACAATTTCTGTATTTCCAAATCCCACCAATGGAATTTTACAAATCAACGCAAAAACAGGAATTACTAAAATCGTTTTAACAAATTTGTCTGGAAAGGAAGTTTTATCGCAGACTTTAAATTCCTTCCAAAACAGTCAAACCATTGATTTAACTTTATTATCTGCAGGAATTTATATTTTGCGTGTTTGCACAAAAACTGAGGTTATTGTGCAAAAAATTGTTTTAACAAAAAATTAATCATTTTTTAAAAACTTGAGTTTTATGAAAAAAGCAATTTATTTGACATTATTTTTCGAAATAATGTTTGTTTTGAGCTGTACGAAAGAGGAAAAAGATGAGATTCCTAATTTGCGACAAGCAATGAGTGTTTCGGAGTTTTTTACATACATTCATTTAGCCGGCACCAAATGCGGAGAAAATTTGCGACATGAAGGAGAAACTGTGTTTGTAAAAGGATATGTAACTTCTATCCCTAACTTTATACTTGTGGATTCTGTTTATATTGAACAAGACGGTGACGGTATAAATTACACGCTTACAGAAACCCCCAACTTGACTTCTGAATATGGAACAGGATTTGGTATTTCTGTTATTCCTAACTCAATATACACCCCTTCTTCTGAAGAATTGCAAAAATTATATCAAATTGAGTCGGGAAAATTCACACTTGCCATTGTAAAAGCGAAAGTTATGGGAATAGAGCTTCCCGAAGGAGATTCTTGCAGAAAATCTCACGGATTAAAATTTGAAAAAATCTATTTTCCTCCAGATACACTTTCTAAATGAATTTTTGTGAAAAATAATTGAGATATAAAAAAAAATATCTCAATTATTTTTAGCGAAAATGTGGAATATTTTGAGAAAAAGAAAAAATAATTTTGTTTTTGAGAAAAATTATTTATCTTTGCCGCCGAATTTTAAACAAGAAAAATACTTTTTATGATTATTGTACCTGTAAAAGAAGGCGAAAACATCGACAAGGCATTGAAAAAATTTAAACGTAAATTCGAAAAAACGGGCATTATTCGAGAATTACGTTCCCGTCAGGCGTTTACAAAACCTTGCGAAATACGCCGCGAGGAGATTAAACACGCAGTTTACGTTCAAGAACTTCACCGCAAAATGGAGGAAGTGTAAGTCTTTTCGATTTTTTCGAAAAAAAAATTTAACCCACGAGATAACTTTTTATTTGGTGGGTTAAATTTTTTTAACAAAAATTTTATTTTTTCAAAAACAAAATTCGGTCAATGTTGTTTCTTATTTGATTTGTAACCATTTCAAAAGCTACGAGAAAACTATTTTCTGTATTCTTAATTTTCTCTTCTGCCTCTGCGGCTTCGGTGCGAATTTTTATCATTTCCTGCTGCAAACGATTAATCTCCTCGGTCAAAGAAACAATTTGTTGACTCTTTGTCTGAATACTTTTTTCAATTTCGTTTAATTCTCCTTGTCTTTTTCCGACAGCATTTTGTGTTTGCAGTCTTGCCGCTTCGTAAAATTTTTGTTTTTCATTTTCCAAAAGTTTCAGGTAATAATCGGCACTTTCAATGACTTTTTGCATCGTTAAACCTTTGACCGAGAGAGTTGCAAAAACGGTCTGAATTTTTATACCCTCGTCAAGCGGAATATCTTTCATTGCCTGCAACGCTTCAGCAAATTCGAGATAATCCTCGCCGGGCAGATTTGCCGCTGCAAGAGCTGCCATTAGAGAATCATAAATTTTTTGGTTAAAAGTTCCTTTCGAAGCAGTTTGATTCGTAACTGGCGGCGAAATGGTCTGTTGATGTGAAATATTTTGACTCACAATTTTCACAGGTTCGCTTTGTTTTGTCGAAGTTGTAACCGTTTTTTTCTCTTCCACAAGAGGCGGAGTAACATTTTTTTGCGTTTTATTTTCAGTTTCCCCTTCCGAAACAAAAAACAAATTTTTCAATTTTTTCAAATCAAAACCCATAAAGATTTATTTTTTAAATTAATAACTCCATTTTTATTTTTTAAAAAATTCTAAAAGAGATATTTCTTTTACATCAAAATTGACACAGATATTGAGAATTTTGCGAGAATTAGGTTTAAATTTTTCCTGATAATCATCCAAATCGTTAATTGCTAAACAAATATTCGGATATTGGTCACAGAAACTATCGAAAATAATGTTCAACGTTTCGAGATTCAGATAATCAAAAATATTTTTTTTTCCCCATCATCTGAAAATTTTAAAATTTTTGTTAAAAATAAATAAAAATTTCGAAATAACAAAATTTTTTCAAAAATTTTTTCTATTTTTGCAAAAAAAATAAACGTTTCTCAATAATGAAAAAATTTTGTTTAATTATTTTTTTGTTTTTTGTCTTGAAAAATATCTTTGCACAGAAAGAAATTGTTTTGCAGTCTCATTTTATTGCGAAACCTGACACAATTTGGTGCTTTTTGCCCCAAAATTATAACGAAACGCAAACTTTTCCTGCCGTCATCCTACTGCACGGACTAACAGGAAATTATAAACAGTGGGCAAATATTTGTAATTTGCAGAATTTTGCCGACAAATACGGTTTTATTTTTCTTTGCCCTGACGGACTTTTCGATTCTTGGTATATTGACAGCCCGCTGAAAAAAAATTCGCAATATACTTCGTTTTTTTTCACCGATTTTCTCCCCGAAATGAAAAAAAGTTTTCGCATAGATACGACTAACATTTTTATTTCAGGGCTAAGTATGGGCGGACATGGGGCGTTGTTGTTTTATTGTTTGCATCCAGAGATGTTTAAAGCGGCAGGAAGTACAAGCGGAGCGGTAAATTTGTGCAATTTGTATTTCAAAAAAACAAATATTCCCGATTTACTCGGCGATTTTTGTAATGAAAATTGGAAAAATTTTTCGATTTTAAATCAAATTGAAAAGTTAAAAAATACAGAGAAAACATTTATTTTTGACTGCGGAAGTGAAGATATTTTGCACGATGACAATTATAAATTGAACGAGGTTTGTCATAAATTGAAAATTAAGGGTAAATTTATTTCTCGCAAAGGAAATCATAATGCGAAGTATTGGAAAAATTCACTTCCCGCACATTTAGAATTTTTTAATTCGTTGATAAAATGATAGTTAAAACTTCAGAGTTTGTCGGCAGTTTTGTAGATTGGGCGAAATGTCCCACTGAAAATTTGCCTGAATATGCGTTTATTGGAAGGTCAAATGTTGGGAAATCGTCATTGATAAATATGTTGGTTTCTCGCAAAGGTTTGGCAAAGGTTTCGAAAACGCCCGGAAAAACGCAGACAATAAACTTTTTTCGAGTTAATAATGAGTGGTTTCTCGTTGATTTGCCAGGATATGGTTATGCACAGGTTTCGCAAACGCAACGAAAAGCCTTTGAGGGTTTTGTGAAAAATTATTTGTTGAATCGCCCGAATTTGTTGTGCGTTTTTGCGTTAATTGATTCTCGGCTTGAGCCGCAAACAAATGATTTGGAATTTTTGGAAAATCTTGCCACAAACGGAATTCCTTTTGTGATGGTTTTTACAAAAACAGACAAACTTTCGCAAAATAAATTTCAAGAAAATATCGAGATTTATAAAAATAAAATGCTCGAAAATTGGGAGGAATTGCCTCAAATGTTTTTTACCTCGTCATCAGACAGGACGGGGAAAGAGGAATTGTTAAATTTTATTGAACAAATAAATCTAAAATTCTAAAATAAACGAAAAATGAAAATTGCAATTATCATTTGTCGAATCTTGGTCGGTGCGTTGTTTATTTTTTCAGGTTTAGCGAAGGCAAACGACCCTTTGGGTGCGTCTTACAAAATTGAGGAATATTTTCTCGCCTTCGGACTCAATAGTTTAACGCCGACATCGTTATTTTTTGCGTTTTTGTTAAATACTCTTGAATTTGCAACAGGAATTGCGATACTTTTTAGTGTTCGAATCCGACTTTCCGCACTCGGAGCGTTGCTGTTTATGATTTTATTCACGCCTTTGACCTTGTGGTTAGCGGTAACAAACAAAGTTCACGACTGCGGCTGTTTCGGAGACGCCATAGTTTTAACTAACTGGGAAACTTTTTGGAAAAATGTAATTATCTCGGTGTTTGTTTTGTTTGTATTTCTCACTCGCAAAAAATTGGGAAGTCCGTTTAAACCGATTCTTGACTGGAGTTTGGGAATATTTTTTGTACTTCTCGGTTTTGGAATTCAATTTTATACGTATGAACATTTGCCTTTCGATGATGTTTTGCCGTACAGCGTTGGAACGCATCTTCCCGACCAAATGATTGTTCCTCCCGATGCACCTAAGGACAGCACCGTTACGTTTTTAATTTATAAAAACAAAAAAACAGGTGCAATTGAGAAATTTACGATGGCAAATTATCCTTGGCAAGACACAGCAACGTGGGTTTGGCAAAAAACGGAAAATCAAATTGTCAAGAAAGGTTATCTCCCGCCGATTCATGATTTTTCTGCACTTTTAACGGAAAAAATTGATTCCGTTTTCTCCGAAGGAAAAGATATTATTCAGAATATTTTGCAAAACGAGAGATATACTTTTTTGGTTATTGCCTCAAAATTGGAGGAAAGTAATATTTCTTCTTTTGAGAAGTTAACAAAAGTTTTAGAATTTTCGCAGAAAAAGTCGTATAGTTTTTTTGTTTTAACTTCATCTTCTTTGTCTGCGATACGAAATTTTCGGGAGAAAACGAAACTTTTCTCAATTTTTTGCAACACAGACGAGACAACATTGAAAACAATTATTCGTTCAAATCCTGGTTTGTTGGTTTTGAAAAAAG
Organism: Rikenella microfusus; assembly: GCA_020719385.1. GTDB lineage: Bacteria > Bacteroidota > Bacteroidia > Bacteroidales > DYQK01 > DYQK01. Next base: position 17,960 of record DYQK01000026.1, read on the forward strand.
GCACTGTTGTTGCGAAGTATCATTACAACGATATTCCTGAAATTTCTGAATGCGAAGAAGAATTTGGGAAATAATTTTTTTTTCAAACGCAATGCAACCTTTTGCCCTCTGAGTGAGTCTATTGTTTAGAAACGCAAAAAGAAAGAGAGGTAACTATGATGAGGCAATTAAAAATTACGAAGCAAGTAACTAATCGCGAGGAAGCTTCGTTGGACAAATACCTTCATGAGATAGGTCGAGAGGAATTGCTCACTCCCGAGAAAGAGGTTGAGTTAGCTCATCAAATTCGTAATAATAATCCTCAAGCCTTAGAGCGTTTGGTGAAAGCAAATTTGCGATTTGTGGTTTCTGTTGCGAAGCAATATCAAAATCAAGGTTTAAGTTTGCCCGATTTAATCAATGAAGGCAATGTTGGTTTAATCAAAGCCGCTCATCGTTTCGACGAAACAAAAGGATTTAAGTTTATCTCGTATGCTGTTTGGTGGATTCGTCAGGCGATTTTGCAGTCATTAGCCGAGCATGCCCGTATTGTACGAATTCCATTGAATCGAGTCGGAACAATTAGCAAAATTAATCAGTCAATCTCTCGTTTGGAGCAGACCTTTGAGCGTCCTCCGACAGAGGAGGAAATCGCAAATGATTTGAATTTATCCACCAACGACGTGAGAGTTGCATTTCGAAGTACGAATTTTCCAATCTCAATGGACGCACCCATAAGTTCAGATGAAGAAACGACTTTCTTAGACGTTTTCGAGTCTGGCGAGAACACTAAACCTGATAAAGAGTTGTTACACCAATCTTTGTGCAGAGAAATTGAACGCACTCTTTCGACCTTATCGTATCGAGAAGCCGAAATTATACGAATGTTTTACGGTTTAAACGGGCGAATTGCCAATTCGCTTGACGAAATCGGAATGGAATTTGACCTAACACGCGAAAGAGTACGACAATTAAAAGGTGAGGCAATAAAACGTCTCCGAAAGAAAAGCAAATTATTGAAAAATTATCTCTAAAATTTTTCAGAAAGATTTTTGAAATATCAACAATACTGACGAAAAGAGTTACTTCATTGGTTAGAAAATTTAGTTTAATCAACTAAATTTGAGGTTCGAATCCTTAATTTAAACCTCTTTCGAATTTTGTTTGTTGATATGTTCTTTGGATAGTGTTTAAATTCACTTGATTAATGTTTATTCAACTTATGAAAATTATCGCAAGTTTGAAAAAAGTTATCAATAAAATTTAAACACCATTAATTATCTCTTTTACCATTTGAAAACTTTAATTTGTAAAACGCAAATTAAGTCAATGCAAAACTTTTTAACGAAAAAACCCACCGACACAATTTTGGGTTGCGTGATGACAGCCGAAACATGGCGATTTTTGTGTCTGCAAAATTCTGAATTAACTTTTGATTCCAAAAGTTACGGCACAAATGATTTAGAAAAAGTTCTCGGCATTTTCCAACAAATCACTGATTTTTATAAAAAATAAATTAATTTTTTTGCAAATTTACAAACAAATTTTTTCGAAAAAAATCTGAGATTATTTTTTTTCAGTTGTGTCAACGGGTAAATATTCCGTTTTTCGATAGTTCTCAACAGGCAATTCAATGTAATAAACTTTTTTCGAAGCATTTGGCAAACTATTATCTCGGAGCCAAGGGTTTAAACTTTTCAAAATTTTATAATGAACATTTTGTTTTCGAGCAAAATTCACTAAATCGGTTATTGCAAAATCGACTTTTACCTTTTTGGTCGGAATGGGCGTATATAAATCCGTTTTTTTCAGTGAAAAATTATATTTTTCAGGAAATTGCATCATCAATTTTGTTGACAAAATTTGATAAATATATCGATTCGTTTCATCTACGAGCAATAAATTGTAAAAATTATTTGTTCCTTGTCGTCTAATTTGTTGCGAGATATAACTCATTCCTGCGTTGTACGAGGCCGCAACTAATGTCCAACTTTTAAATTTAGAGTACGCATTTTTGAAATATTGACAAGCCGCTTGCGTTGCTTTTTCCAAATGATACCGTTCGTCGACAAAATCGTTTACCTCAAGTTTAAACTCTTTTGCCGTTGCTTTCATAAATTGCCAAAACCCTCTTGCCCCTGCAGGCGAGCCAACATTTGCCAACCCACTTTCAGCAATTGCCAAATATTTAAAATCGTCAGGAATATTATTTTTTTTCAAAATGGGTTCAATAATCGGAAAATATCGATTTGCCCGTTTGATAAACAAAAGCGTTCTTGACTGCCAATACATATTTGCCAAAATTTCTCTGTCTAAATCTTCAACTACGTCGAAGTTTTCTAACGGCACATTTTCTCCTGCAAAATCGAGTTTTTCGGGGAAAAAATAAATAGAAGAGACATTTTTAGGCAAAGAATCGTTGGGCGAAATGTTGTTTTCATTGGGGGAATTTTTACTATTCCTCCATCGAAACGCAAAAGTTGTTAGCAAAGCTGCAAATAGAATTATCGCAATTTTAGGCAAAATTGTTTTCACAAATTCAAGATGAAGTTTAAAAATCATAAAAAAGAGTTAAATAAAGTTAAATAAAAATATTTTTTACACAATTTTTAAATTTACTCCGAGAAAAGTCAAAATCAAAAGCACTAATCCCAACGCAATTCTGTAATAACCAAATGCTTTGAAACCATATTTCGTAAGAATGGCAATAAAAGTTTTTATCGCAATTGCCCCGACAATAAACGCAACGATGTTTCCAATTAACAAAATCGAGATATTTTCGCTGTCAATAATTTTGTAATTTTTCAAAAGTTTGTAACCCGTTGCGGCCGCCATTGTTGGCACGGCGAGAAAAAACGAAAATTCTGCTGCGTTTTTGCGAGTGAGTTTTTGCGACATTCCTCCAATAATTGTTGCTGCGGAGCGCGAAACGCCTGGAATCATCGCAATACATTGAAAAAAACCAATTTTCAATGCTTTGAGAGATGTAATTTCCTGATTTTCATCGGTTTTCTGCAGCCATTTGTCAACGAAGAGCAAAATTATTCCTCCCAAAAGCAGCGAGATAGCAACAACGACAACATTTTCGAGAAGTTTGTCAATAAAATCGCCGAGCAGAAAACCAAAAAATGCTGCGGGCAAAAACGCAATTATCAATTTGTAATAAAAATTCAGATTTTGCAAAAATTTTTTCCAGTACAAAATCAAAACGGAGAGAATTGCCCCAAATTGTATGTTCACAATGAACATTTTCACGAAATCCGATTCGGGCAAGCCCAAAAGATGTTGGGCGATAATCATATGTCCTGTCGAAGAGACGGGCAAAAATTCAGTTAGTCCTTCGACTATTGCGATAATAATTGCTTGTAAAATAGTCATAATCAATAGTTTAGAGATTCATAATTCCAGAAATCATTCGTTCAACAATTTTCACATCCGAGACAATTGCGTTGAAATATTTTTTTCGATTTGCGTAAATAATTTGCGTTTCGCGCTGAGCAACAACCTCCTGTACTTCTATCGGCACGTTTAAACCACGAATCAAAATATCATTTTTTTGATAACGAATCGATTTATTATTGGGTTGTTGCAAAATCAAAGTGCCTTTTAACACTAAAATGATGTTGTCTTTGTCTTTTTCGTCAAAATTTATTTTTTCGCCGTCTTTCAAATTTCGTTTAAAAATTTGCTTCGCAACGGCAATTAACGAATTTTCAGGTGCCGAGAAGAACAAAAACAATTTTTTTAACATTTTAATTCTTTCCGTAAGAATTCCTTTCTCATCGTTAGGCGTTTCGAGAACCAAAATTAAATCTTGTTTTTCCGAAGACAACATTTCGAGATATTGAATACAACGAAACGGCGTATCCTCAAAAATCACTTGAGCGGCAGCGGAATAAATTAACTCTTCAGGATGATGCAGACAAACATAAATTTCGTCAGGAATTTCGGTTTTTTTGATAATGTGCAAGATTCTTTCGGCAGTATCGGTGGTCCAACTTTCGCCTCCGATGTAATCCTCAACTTTTCTAATCCTCACTTCATCGTCATTTTTTTTCAATTTATTCATTCTTGCGTAAATTTCGATGGCTTTTGAGTGCGTCCAATGGTCAACAAATTTGTAATCTTTCAAAACAATATCTCTCAGACGTTCTTCGTAACTCATTCGATGCACTTTGAAATACGATTTTAACTTTTTAATGCGTTGATTTAACGAAAGTTTGTCGAACAAAGGCACTAATAATTTTTTAAAATCTCTGTCCATAAAATTTTCGATAATTTCTAACGCAAAAATTGTATTTTGTCCAACGATATTTGTTTTTACCAACTCAATAAGTTCGGGTTGATAAACGAAACTAAGTAACAAAAATAACGTTTCGAAATTCTCTTCTTGGGCAATATCAAGTGCTTGCACCAATTTTAACGTATTTTTTTCAGCCGTCAAATCAAAAATACACAACCAATTCCACACAATATTTTCGACAAGCGAGACAATTTTTTGTTTAATAATATTTCTCTCTTTTTCGTTTGCCCGAAACTGAGCGAAATATAACGCATTTATCACGGCTATTTGCACCTCGCGATTCGGATAATTGATGTGAGAGAGCAAATATTTATTTGATTCGGGAATTTTCATTTTCGCAAAAATCTCAATTATCAATAACAAAATCGATGGCGACATCTGTTTTGCAAAATACAAATCAAGATTTGGAATAATTTTCTTCCCGCGTTGAATAAATAAATCAATAATCTCGCGTTTATAATATTCGTCTTCGATGAAATTGAAAATTTTTTCATCTAAAAAATCAGATTCACGCAGCACAGCCAATTTTATTGCCGAATATTTAACAATTCTTTCAGAATCATTTAAAAAATTAACTATTATTTCCTCATCATTTTCAATTTTATTTGCCTCTAAGAATTTCAAAACGGTTAATTTGTCATCAACGTTTTCAGATTTAGCGAGAGAATAAATTTGTTCTGCTTCCAAATTTTCAACAATAGAACGGTCAATAATTTTTATTGACTTATCAATAATTTCGATTAAATTTTTGTCTTGCGTCATTTCTCTTGCCATTTCGAGAGTTTGCACCATCGAAGACGGATAAAGTGCATCAATATTTCGCAAAACCGCTTTACTTATCACGTCATTATTGTATTGCAAAAGCAATTCGGCGTAAGGTTCGAGATAATTTGAGTTCGTTTCAGACAAAATAACGACAGCCATTTTCGAAGCAGCAATATTTTCTCCTAACAAATAACGAATCAAAACTTCGCTGCTAAAGCAATCTTTGTCAATAATTCTCACGTTAAACAATTCTTTGTCTGCAAGAATTTTTCGAATTTTATCTTTGTAACCGTTGTGAAGTTGCATTGCCATGATCAGCCAAACAACAACAAAAGGCAGAAAAAACACAGGAAAATATCTCATATCGATTCCTTGCGGTGTTTTTAACAAAAAATATCCGCCCAAAAGTACGACTCCTGCGAGAGCAATAGAAAGTTGCATTACATTTCCGACCTGCGACTGCATCGCCAACTTTTCCTTTTCGTCCTCAACGGCGTGATACAAAACATTGACCGCAGGGTCATCTAAACCTCTTCGCAAAATTCTTTCCAAGCATTTCGTTAAAATTAAAATGATAAAAAACGCAAGACTCGTCACTCCGACATAAAATCCTGATATCCATGCGAGAAAAGTTAAAATTAAAATGGTGAACGGAAGGACGACTAATCCGAATTTCACGCCGTAAAGACTCAATAATCGTCCTGAAAGTAGAGAAATCAATAGTTCGCCGACTTTTAAACCGCCGTAAACGAGTGCTAAGAAATGAGAGATTTGTGCGGCGTTTTGAAAAAGATGAGTTTGTAATTTGATAGTTGCCAAAAATCCGAAATCGCACAGATAAATTGCTAACATCGAAAAAGTGGCAGTTATCAACATTAACCAAAAATATCGTTGTTTTGAGATGGGCGTTTTTGTTATTGATATTTCGCTTTCGGCTTTATGCGAGGAACTTTGCGGTTTTTCAGAAAATTGTTTGTGAATAATGTTTAAAATTATCATTCCTCCAAAAATCCCAAAAAGAGAAATCAACAACAAATCGTATTGATGCGAAAGATGAGCGACAAAAAACGGCATTGTGAGGTAACTAAATATTGCCGCAACGACTCCACCGAGGTTTATTAGTCCGAATAAACGTTTTACCTGCACAAGATTTAAAAGTTTTATTGCCAATGCACCCGTTTGAATTCCGACTAACGAGATAAATGGCCATCCCCAAAGAAAAACCCAAAACTTCAGATATTTTTCGTTGTCAATAAAATATATTCCGAGACGAGAGAATAAAGTTATCAACAACATAAAAATCGATGTTGTTGTAAATAAAACTCTCGAAGAAATTTTTGTTTGTAATTTCGAATAGAGAAAACTACTTCCATAACCAACAATTCCTGCAACAAGATAAGCGAACGGCAATTCTTCGATTCCAAATTGCTGAATAAAAACAGAATTCGCAGGCACAAAATAATACGCAACAAACAAACCCATAAAAAACGAATACAGAAATAACAGCAAACTTCTATTTCCTTCGTCAAGTTTGATGTTGAAAAGTTCTAAGAGATAAGTTTTAAATCTAAACTTCATTTATTTTAAGTACTCAATGATGTGTTGAATAATTTCCTCGTGAGCAAGTGCCTGTTTTGTCTCTGTTTTGAGAAAACGTTGCAACTCTTCAACAGGTGTTGGTCGTTTAATCCAATCTCCGTGTTTAATTTTGATAGGCGAATTTCGTCTTCTGTAAAAAAACGAAATCATTTTTGCCTCTTCGTCAAAGGAATACAAACCTTCGGACTGATATTTATAAACAGGAATAATATCAAGGTCGTAGCCTTTTGGGAACTCGCTTGACATCGTTTCGATGTGGTGAATTCGCAAGAGACAATAATAATTGACTTGAAAAACTTCTCCTAATGTTACTGCATTTTGTTCGTTAAAATCGATAAATGCGTCTCCTGTTTCTGACATCATTAATTGTCCGCGCGTGTAATACATTCCCAGAGGAATCGTACCTTCCATATAATAATCAAGGCGTCCGCCGCTTCGTAACGTTCCAAAAACAAACAATTTGATGTTTGGAATAACTAAATTGTTTATCATAAAAAAATTTTTTGCAAAAATAAATATTTTTTTGGTAAACTAAAATATTTTAGTAACATTTTTTCACAAAAAAACTTGACAAAATTTTTTCTTTGTCAAGTTTTAGTAAAAGAAAAAATAGGTAAATTTATTTACCCTTACCAATGAAAGATAAGATTCCAACTGCACAACTTTTTTTATCTCCTTGTCCTTTTTTAAATTTGATAGAAACATAATATACTCCTGAACGTTCGCATTGAAAATCAAAGGAAGCGTTGGGGTAATCTTTGCCATCGTCGCCGCAGGTTCGTCCATAGGGTCCTCCTTTTCCTATGGGTTTTTCGTTGTCAGGTCTTGTTGCGTCAAAAAGGGTGAGAACAGTTTTTCCTTCAGATTCTTCAGGATTACAAAGATTAAAACGATAACGTGTGCCTTTATTGAGTACAACTTGAAAACGTGCTACGTCTTCGTCGTCTCCTTTTGGTTTTCTGAGTTTGGCGTTAAAGTCTCGTAAATAAATGGGATTCTCGCCTGCTGTTTTAGGTTGTGTTGCACAACTGTATACCAATTGTTGTTTGCATTGCGAGAAACTCTCTTCGCTATTGATGAGTACTAAAAAGCCAACAAGTAGGGTTATGATAATTCTGTTCATATTATAAAGCAATTAATTTGTTACGAATTTTTTCGGTGGTGTTTATTATGTTTATCAGTTGTTCTTGCGAAATATCAACGATAGAGACATCTTTTTGATATACTACAACTTTGCCATTTTCGATTTTTGTTTCAGGTGTTCCTTGAACAATCGTAATTTTTACACCTTCATAAGCGGTTTGAAGTTCTTGCAGGTCTTTTAATAAGTCAGCGAAGTTTTTATCTTTGCTAAAAACTTTTAAAATTCCTGTCAAACTACTGAGAATGTTTTTTTGCTCACCGATACGTTCAGAGATTTTGTCATTTGGTTTTTCCTTCACAACTTGCGTTGCGAGATATAAACCTTCAAGCCAAACGCCTGTTACGACCAAAACGCTGAGATTGCTTCGTTTTGTTTCTCGCAAATGTTGGTCCATCTGATGGAAACTGCTAACCGATAAAAACATCAACGAGTCGAGGTTTTCATTATTGGTTGCCAAGCGTTTGAGTGTTTGAAAGTCAAAGAATTGTCCCACTTTCAGGTCATCCGCAATACGTTTGATAACCGTAATATAATTTACCACCGAGGAAGTTTTGTTATATACGTTCAAATAGCCCAAATCGGCACTAAGAATGCCAAGAGCAATCGATTTTTTGAAATTCGTATCATATTCGTCGGCATTGTCTGTGGGAGTGAGAAATTTTTTCGAAAAAGGTACTCCCAAATCATTAATTAACGCTGCCATTTCTACGGGATTCGAGAAACTGCCAATAATGTCGTTTATTGCACCTTCCGAAATCACTACATTAGTATTTGTGTCAACGTCGTCCTTAGGTGTATCGGGGTCTTCGGGGTTTCCTCCAGAATTGCCGCAAGTCGAAAGGGTTACACTTAATAAGGACATTCCGCACAAGAAAAGTACATAAAAAAATCGCTTCATCATAATCATTAAACTTTGATTGTTGAATTTCGGGTTTTGGAATGAATTTTTAGGAATTGGTTTTAGATTCGTTTTCAATGTTTTGCGATGGTTTCTTTCTGAAAATCGTTTTTACTTTTGACGGCAAAGTTGATATTTTTCCAAAGAAACTGGGTTTTTTGATTTTGCGTAAACGGGCAAGCACTTTTTCGTTAAACCGTAATTTCACAAAACGAAATGCTTTTGCAATTTTATTTTCAACACGTTTCACAATTTTTTTCACTTTGTCAAAACTGTCGATGAGTTTTTTCAAATGTTCGTAATACAACGGCACATAAAGCGAGATACTGATCAACCAAACTATCACCATGTTGAACCAGTAGGTGTCGTAAAATCTGCCCAAGAAATGTTTGTATGGAGCATAAAAATGAGTACGAAAATCGAACAGATGGTCGGGTTCGGGAGAAAGATAAATTGGTTCAGACTGCTGCACTAAACGGTCTTTGTATTGAACGATTTTATTTTTTTCATAAATCTTCTGCACAATATCGCAAAGTGCCTCGTTGTGATACATTTTTCGAAAATCGTTGTAATAACTATTTCCATATTTCTCTTTCCATTTTTTTATTTTGTTTTGTTTTTTTGTATCTGCTTCTTCGAAAATATTTCCATAAAACTTCTTTAACTCTTCGATGTGTGCTAAAACTTCTTCTGATATTGAATCGTTATAAGTTTTGAGAGTAAGTGCTTGAATCATATCTTCGTCGAGGTAGACTTTTTCCTTCTTTTTTCGATTAAACTCGCGTTTTTCTTCACGCAAAAATTCACTTCGGAGCAATGCCAAATTTTCCTCAGCTTCTTTTAACGAAGCAGGTGTATTTTCTTCGATTAACTGCACGGTTTCTTCTGCTCGCTCTTTAAGTCGACTCATAACTTCGCTTTGTCGTATGTTTGCTACGCTTATCTGTTTTTCGTAAACATAAAATTCTCTTTCAAATTCGTTGTTTTTAAATTGATAAACCATCAGTGCTTCGTAAATCCATCTTGAGGTCATAAATTCTGCGACAATAGGAACTTTTCCAGGAGTAAAGAAAGTACGGTTAATCTTATCGAAACTAAACATTGCTCCGCCCAAGGTCATTTGCGGAATAATTAACAACGGGATTAATATATATATAGTAACCGCAGAGTTAAATGTTGCCGAAATATTGAGTCCCATCATATTTGAAAAGACGAAAGTTGAGAAAAGGGCAAACCAATAAACAAACATTACATCTTTGACGCCCAAAATTATATTTCCGACAATGATGAATAAAAACGCTTGCAGTGCGGAGATAATAAGTAAAATAACAATTTTTGACATCAAATAACTTGACCTGCTGAGGTTTAGGAATTTCTCTCGTTTAAGAATTTTTCTGTCTCTAAAAATTTCTTCTGCGCTGACGGTTAAACCTAAAAACAACGCAACAACGATGCACATAAAAATATACGGCGGAATATTTTCGTTTTCACGGAAAATATAAAAATCAGAATTTGGGTCGGCGATATAACGAACGAGAAAAGTTAAAATAAAAGCCATCAAGGGTGCCTCAAACATGTTCAAAATTATATATTGCGTATTGCTAATTTTCGAGAAGAAATCTCGAAGAAGGTAAATTTTGAATTGTCTGAACCAATTTGGAATATTGAGGTTTCGCGGAGGCGTATCGCTGATGTCCTCCATCATTTCTACTTTGATATTTTTCTGAAAATGTTCTTCCCATTTTACAGGAGACGTTTTTCGATTTCCTGTATATTTCCCAAATTCGTCAACAACTTGCGATTCAACAATATTGAAAATCAATTCGGGGTTAACATTTCCGCACGTGGGACATTCGCCTGCGTCGCTGTTGATTTGGTTATCAATTTTTTTGAAATACATTACTCCTTCTACAGGGTTTCCATAATAAACCATGTAGCCGCCTGTGTCGAGAATAATCATTTTGTCGAACATTTTATAAATGTCCGAAGAGGGTTGGTGAATAACAACGAAAATAAGTTTTCCTTTCAAAGTTAGCTCACGCAGAAGGTCCATAACATTTTCGGAGTCTCGCGAGGAGAGTCCTGATGTTGGTTCGTCAACGAACAAAATCGATGGTTCTCGAATCAATTCTAAGGCAATATTGAGTCTTTTTCGTTGTCCGCCGCTAATCATTTTATTCATTGGTGACCCAACTTTGAGATTTTTTCTCTCAAAAAGACCTAAACTTTGCAAAGTTCGATGAACCAGTTCGACAATTTCTTGTTCGTTTTTATTTTTAAAACATAATTTTGCGTTATAATAGAGATTTTCAAAGACGGTTAACTCTTCTATGAGCAAATCGTCTTGCGGAATATAGCCGATGACACCTTCGAGTTCTTTTCTGTTGGTGTGCATATTTATTCCGTTGATGAGTACCTCGCCTGATGTTGGAGAAGCTATTCCCGAAAGTAAATTCAATAATGTAGTTTTTCCTGCACCGCTGGCTCCCATTATGCCGATGAGTTTTGCCTGACTTTCTGAAAACGTAATATTTCGAAGTCCGATGCCGCCTGTTGGAAAAACGTAACCCACATTTTTAACGTTAAACGAGATTCTGGTGAAACTTTTGTCTGCCATAAAATTAGAAACCACATCGCTGTAATAGATTGGTTTTCCTTTTGGCAATTTAATGGTACTTCCGTTGGCAAACAAATAGATTCGTTTACTTGAAACGCCGAGACCGTTGAGAAAAATATCTTGCTTTCCTGTGTATCGCAAGAAATACAATTCTGAAGATTTTATTTGGAGAATCAAAATACTTCCATCCAAAGATTCTGTGCGAATAGTATGTGTCTCGCCCAGTTCAATACTTTTGTCATTGATAACTAAGATGTCAGGATTACTGATGTTTGTAATTTCATCTTGAGTGACAAATGCGTCTGTACTTTTAAACTCGTCTTTGGAAATATTAAAAACGTCAGCAACTGTATTGATAATTGCCATACGTTGGTCGGTAAACTTTCTGTCGGCATTTACAAGTTCAAAAACGCGTACCAAAACGACAATTTTTTGCTTTTGGTTCAATGTTTTATTGATTTTCTTGCAAATTCCAAGCACTTTTACCGAATCTTTTACCGAAGTGAGTTTCGATCTTTTTCTGCCTGACGCTTCTCCTTCGTCTTCTTTTTTTGCCTCTTGCACCTTCTCGTCAAAGAGTTTCATATACTCTTCAACCGTTTCGGCACTAAGTTGGGTGGCAAGAAAATTTTTGACATACTCATATTCGGTTGCCTCGGCTCCTTCGTCCTGTTTTGCGATGATAGCGAATAATTGCATCAACGCCTTAAGAATCTCTTCACTCATTTATTTTCGGGTTTTTTTGAGCAAAAAATATCTCTTTGCTTCGTGAAAACAAAACCTAACTTTTGGAAAAATGGAAAGTTATAAAACTATCCCACGGTATAACTGACTTGTTCAAAGGGAACTTCAACAATATCGGCGTATTCCTCTCCTGCTTCTTCCATATCTTCGTCGTCATCGGGATAATGCCATCGCACCAATACGTCGTGACCGTTGTCGTGCATTTCTTCGAGTTTTAACAAAACATCGAGCAATAATTTTGACGAAGCAGTGTTAAAATATTCCAGTTTGAAATTGAAAATTGTCTTTTTATTCGGGTTTTCGGCATACGCATCTAACCATTCCAAAATAGGGTCATAAAAAGCTGCTACGTCTTCAGGCAAAGAACGCCCTGAAATTTCAAAAGTTCCTTCGCCTTCGGTATTAAGAATGACCATTGGAGTATCATCTGTACCCTTAATTTTGATTGCTTGTGGCATAATTCTTTAGTTTTATATGGATTGAGTCCTGTTTTTTTACTGTGCTTTATTTTACCTAAAATAATTTAGGTAAATTGATTTTTTTAATGTTATTCCTTCACTCGAGGAATTGTTGATGTTAATACAAAAAAAGATTTCGTTTCGTCGACAGGCAAAAAACAAAAAATTAACTTTTCACCTGTTTTTCGTGCAATATCAATAAATCCGAGTCCTGCTCCACCGCGATCTGAGAGACGTCCTTCTTTCATCTGCTGTTTATAAAGTTTATTCAGTCCCTCCTTGTCTAAGGAATTAATGTTCTCAAGCATTTTCTGTAATTCCTCGACTTTATCATTTGGAATAGTGTTTCCTGTGGTAACATTATACTCAGATTCACCTTTGCTAATCATAAAGATGCCGCGACCGTCCTTAGAGGTAACAATATGATGACGATTCTCGGCATGCTTACTGATGTTTTGTAAACATTCGACCATTACGTGAAAAACCTTTTTCTGTACCGAGGCATAATCTTCTTCTTTTGCCATGTTATTTTCTGTCAGGGAAGTGAATGCTTTGGTTATCTGGTGAGTAATTTCACCTTCATACGCCAAATGAATCTTATTCCGCTTCATCCTGACATAAAACTCATAGACAAAATCAAGCGATTCTTTGTCGGAAGTAATTTCTTGTACTTCGGTTTTGGGTTCCAGGTCAGTCATAACCTCTGTTTTCGATAAATTTAACACTTCTTTTTTCAGAAAAACATTAAAAATACGTTTAATATTTTGCAAATATTTTTCAGAATAAAATTTTTAAATAATTTTTTCTATATTTCTTAACTTTTTTAATCTCTAAAATAACCGAATTCTGTAAAGTTTTATTCACTTAATTTGCGAAATTGTAACCGTTACAAATTTATATATTTTTTTTCAAAAAAACAAACTTTCACTAATATTTTTATCATTTTTTTTTATTTTCTTAATTTTCAACGCAAATATCGTTCAAATTTTTATTTAAACCAAATTTTTTAACAAAAATTTTTTCATTTTCTTTTGGGGCAAAGTTAATTCGAAAATTTAATTTTTCAAACTAAAAATGATTATTCTATATTAGAAATTGCAAATAATTCTGTTTGGTCGAAATATTCAGAAAATCTTTGTCTTATAAACATAGAATATTCCTGATAAATCTCAAAACCAACTGCTTTTCGTTGCAAAAGATTCGCTGCCACAAGCGTTGTTCCTGTTCCTGCAAACGGATATAAAACCGTTTCTTTGTGAAAAGAATAAATTTTTATCAAACGTTTCGGCAATTCTAACGGAAAAGACGCAGGATGTGGAGAATTTCTGTCAGGCTCAAAAAATCCAAATTCCTTTCGTATATTTCATCCATTCTTCTTTGCTCACCTTCGACAACTCTTTGTCTTGCGGATTAACTCGATTCAAAAGTTTACCGTCTTTTTTAAAAATTAAAATATTCTCAAAAATACTATCTAAAATCTTGGGATTTGGCGGATAAGGGTAAGAACCAAATAAGGGTTTCCCTTTCAATGCTCCGTTATTCGCATTGCCCTTGACCCAAATTATCTCATCAAAAAATGTATAACCAAGCGATAACATTAAATTTGTGACATCAGCAACTATCGGATATAAAAAACTTTTCCCCTCAATATCTTTACGAGATTTCATATTTGTAATGTTGATGCAAACTTTTCCATCAGGAATTAATGCTCGAAAACATTCTCGAAAAACATTTTTTAAATTGTCTAAATATTCAGAATATTGCTTTTCTGTGCCGATTCCGATATTTCCATATTCTATATAATTAAAATATGGAGGCGAGGTTACGACCAAAGCAACCGAATCGTTTTTAATTTTCCCCATATTTTGCGAATCTTCAAAATAAATGAGAGAATCCTGAATTTGAAACCTGCACATAACATTTTTTATTTGGGGGCAAAGTTAATTCGAATATTTAATTTTTCAAATTTAATTCTTTTTTTTCGAAAAAATTATTAATTTTGCAAAATTTTATTACAAAAACTATGAAAAAAATTGTCTTATTCTTGAGTTTTTTTGTATTTGTGTGTGAAATTTCTGCAGCACAAGTCGGAATTGCCGCAAAATCGGGCAACGACGCAGTCTTGCTTTTTGGTAAAAAATATTATTTTCACACCGTCAAAAAAGGCGAAACGCTTTTGATTATTAGCAATATTTACAATATCTCGCAAAAAGAAATTGTCTTTGCGAATCGGGAAATTATTAATTCCATAAAAGAAGGAATGGTTTTGAAAATCCCTGTCATCGATGGGCAAAATGCCACGCGAGACGAAATGAATCGCACTAAACGATACACACATTTCACCATTCCAAAAGGGCAAACTTTATATGACGTTTCGAAAAAATTTAACATCAGCGTTGAGGAAATGTTGAGAGAAAATCCCGAACTTCGAAGCAATCATATTGAAGGGAAAAAAATTAAAATTCCAATTTACGCTCCAAAAGGTTTAAAACGCGAGGATTCAAATTTTTATTATCACTCCGTAGAGTCGCAGCAAACACTTTTCTCTATTGCGCGGCAATATGCGATGGATATGAAAGACATTTTGCGTTATAATCCTGAGGTGAAAAAAGGGTTAAAATCGGGACAAACATTGAAAATTCCTAAGATTAAATCCGATACTTACGTTTTAACTATTGGTTCGGATGGAAAATTGATTCCTGTTATTTCGCCCTTATTTCTCCGAGATTCTACCGTGCCGCCTTGCGACCAATTCCGTTACGACTCGAAAATAGTTTTTCAAATAGTACTCTTTTTGCCGTTATTTCTCAATGATAATTACAATATTGCCTCAAGAGATGACTCGGAGAAAGAAAAAAATGATGAACAACATTTTGCTAATAATTCGAAAAAATTTTATGATTTTTACGAAGGTTTACTCTTTGCTCTTGACGATTTGCGAAAAGAAGGACTCTCCGTTGACCTTTTAGTTTTTGATACAGAAAAAGACAACGACAAGATTCGAGAAATCTTGCAAAAACCCGAACTCGCAAAAGTAGATTTAATTATTGGTCCGATTTATTCCAATAATATGAAAATTGCTTCGGAGTTTGCAAAAGAACATAAAATCAATATTATCTCGCCGCTATCTCAAAATGATGAGTTGTTGAAAGATAATCCGTTTGTTTTTCAAATTGTGCCGTCAGAGGAAACGCAAATTGAGGAGCAATGTCGATATTTTGCCTCTTTGCCCAATAAAAGTATTGTCGTTATTCACAATGGCAGCAAAGAAGAAACCGACAGAGTAGAGATAATGCGAAGGAAATTGGTAAAATCTTTCTCGTCAAACGATTCGACTAAGGAAGTGATTTTCAAGGAAATAAATTATAAAACGCAAGGATTTTCAGGTGTTGAAGACGCATTTTCTGTTGGTTTAGACAACATTATTTACATTTCTTCGACTAACGAGGTTTTTGTAAGCAGTCTTTTGACAAGTTTAAATAAATTGACAAAAACGTATTCCTTGACCGTTTACGGTTCTGAAACGTGGGAAAAATTCGAAAATGTCGAGTTTAATTGTTATAAAAATCTCAATGTTCATTATTTTTCGCCTGTTTTTGTGGATTTTAAAAGTCGAAATGTCTATAATTTTGTCTCAAATTATCGTTTGTTTTACAAAACTGAACCTTCGATGTTTAGTTTTTATGGTTATGATATTTCGTATTATTTTCTGAATGCTTTGCGGCGTTATGGAAAAAATTTTCAATTTTGTCTCTCGCCCAACGATGTTACTCCGAATCGCGTGGGTTTGCAAACAGAATTTAACTTTCGCAGAGTTGAGGAATTGGGTGGTTTTGAGAATTTTCATATTTTTGTGGTAAAATATAATGACGAAATGTCTTTGATTCGCGAAAAAAAATAATTTTTTCGAAAAAAAACCTCAAATTTCGGAAGATTTTTGTATTTTTGTGAAAATTTTTTGTGAAAATAATATGGAAAAGACGAAAATTTATTTCAACAACTGTGATACAGATTTTTTGAAAGAAGCGTTTTCTCTCAAAAATGTTGAAAAAAGCGATGTTTTGGAACATTGGCTGTTGCGTTCCTCGCAATGTTCGATTTCTGATTTTGAAAAAACGATGCTCGAATTTTTACAAAAATTAATTTTTTTCAAACGTTTAGATTGGAACGAGATTGAACTCAAGGAACAATTTATTGGTCCTTTGATGACGCTTGTTGGTTATAATACCGAAAAATTTAGTTGTTTCGCAGAACGCACTATCTCGGCGGCTGTTGGTGAATATTTTTTGACAGGCGAACCCGATATGTTTGTCGCTTGCGGACAGAAAAAGCCCAAACCTCCGTTTTTTTGTTTTCACGAATATAAACGAATCATTGATAATCAAGGCGACCCCGAAGGGCAAGTGCTTGCAGCAATGTTAGCCGCACAGACTCTCAATAACAATGAAACGCCGATTTATGGTGTGTACGTTATTGGTTTGCAATGGACTTTTCTTATTTTGGAAAATAAAAATTTTTGCGTTACGCAATCTTGCATTTTCATCGTTGTCTTCCATTGACAAAACCATTCTTTGTGAAGTGTGTGCCGCCACATTTGGGACAAGTCATAAAATCAGTTGTTTATTTTTTGGCAAAGATAACAAAATTCGGGATTTTGTAAAAAAATTTATAAAAAATTTGTTTTTTCTCAAAAAATGTTATACTTTTGCCTCGTAATTACAAAACCTATTATTAGGTAACAATCCCTGAAATTTTAATCACTCACTCAAAAATTT
>DYQK01000101.1 GCA_020719385.1 Rikenella microfusus
TTTCGCAATTTTTAATTATAAATTTTCTGCAAATTTACAATTTTTTTTCGAAAAAAATTGTTTTGTTGTCGAAAAAAATTGAGAATTTATACGCTATTTTGTCGAAAATTAATGTTTATTGTGAGAAATTTTTATTTCTCTAAAATATTTTTTAACTTTGCAAAAAATTTTACGAAAAATAATGATTCAAACAAATAGAAAAGTTTCGTTTTTTACATTGGGCTGCAAACTTAATTTTTCCGAAACTTCGACTATCGCAAGAATGTTTTCAGAAAGAGGATTTACAAAAACCGATTTTCATTCGCAAGCAGAAATTTGCGTTGTGAATACTTGCACCGTTACCGAAACGGCTGAAAAAAAGTCAAGACAGGCAATTCATAAGGTTTTTAAACAATTTCCTGATACAAAAATTATTGTTGTTGGTTGTTATTCGCAGTTACAAATTGAGGAGATTAAAAATATTGAAGGAGTAACATTGGTTTTGGGCAGTAATGAAAAATTTAAAATTTTTGATTATCTCGATTCGTTGGAAAAACCGAGAAATGAGAATTTAGAGTTTATAAGTGCGTATTCTTCGGGCGATAGGACTCGTTCGTTTTTGAAAATTCAGGATGGTTGCGATTATCAATGTTCATATTGCACTATTCCGTTTGCTCGAGGCAAAAGTCGAAGCGATAAGATAGAAAATATTATTGAAAAAGTTAAAAAAATCACAGAAAACGGTTACAAAGAAATTATTTTGACAGGAGTAAATATCGGGACTTTTGGGCAAGATGGCGAGAGTTTTTATAAATTGGTGAACGCATTGGAAGAAATGGAAAATCAATTTCGTATCAGAATTTCGTCTATTGAACCGAATCTGTTGCTTTACGAGATTATTGAAATTGTAGCAAATTCTCAAAAATTTGTGCCGCATTTTCATATTCCGTTGCAGTCGGGGAGTAACGAGATTTTACGAAAAATGAAACGCCGCTATAGGTGCGAAACTTTTATCGATAAATGTGTGAATATCAAAGAGTTGATGCCCGATGCGTTTATTGGAGTTGATGTTTTGGTTGGTTTTCCTTCCGAGAGTGAGGAGGATTTTTTAGAAACATTTAACGTTTTAAAATCGCTTGAGGTTTCGTTTTTGCACATTTTTCCTTATTCTGAACGTCCCAATACTGATTCTGTGAATATTTTTCCAAAAATTTCTGCGAAAGAATCGATGCTTCGTTGCAAAAAATTGCAGGCATTGTCGCAGCAAAAACATTTGGAATTTTATAAAAAACATTTAGGAACAGAGCGAATAGTACTTTTTGAGTCGCAAAGAAAAAAAGAGAAAATGTTTGGTTTCACGGAAAATTATATCAAAACTTCGATTCCTTACAACGAAAAATTAGAGAATCAGTTTGTAAAAGTGAAATTATTGAGTATTTCTGACGATTTTTCTGTCAAAGTAAAAATAATTTGATTTTTTTTTAATTTTTTTGAAAAAAATGTTGAAAATAAAAAAAAATAATTTACATTTGCAAAGAAAAAATTTGCAACAATTTGATTATTGAAAAATACGAAATTTCTACCAAATGATTATAACGCAGGACGATATTACGTTGTTTGTCGAGGCAATAAAAAGCGTTTCGGATTACGATTTTAGCGAGTACTCCATAAAATCTTTTACTCGCAGGATAGAAAAAATATTGGTCGATTATAAAACCGATTTACCGTTATTGACCAACAGGATTCGCCATGACGATAAATTTTTGGAGCAAATCGTCAAGGATATTACGGTTAACACTACGGAATTGTTTCGCGACCCAAAAGTTTGGCAAACAATTAAATATCGCATTCTCACACGTTTAAACGACCAAGATAAGATTTCGATTTGGCACGCGGGCTGTTCAACGGGGCAAGAAGTTTATTCAATGCAGATTCTTTTGAATGAACTCGGACTTTTGGAAAAATCAGATATTTTTGCAACAGATATCAATGTTGACGTTCTTGATGTGGCACGAAAAGGTGAATATATTTACAGATTTAACGTTGAATATTTGGAAAATTTTGACAAAGTTATAAAACAAAACCCGTTTAATGAGAGCGAATTTTTCGAAGTTCCGTATGAGAAATATTTCGATATTGATAAAAGTAAAGATACAATAAAAGTTAAACCATTTTTAAAACAAAAACCAACGTTTTTTAAGCACGATTTAGTGAAGGATGGCGATATTTTTCACATTCCTTTCGATATGATTTTGTGCAGGAATGTGTTAATTTATTTTAATTACGAGTTACAAAATAAAATATTCGAGTTATTTTATCAATATTTAAAAGAAGAAGGCAGTTTAATTTTGGGTATTCACGAAAGTATTTTAGGACCGAAGGCAACGAAGTACACAAAAAAAGGTCTTTATTATACGAAAAAATAATTTTCCTTTATGGTTGACAAAATTGGAATCACCGAGTTTCGCAATATCGTAGCGGCAATTCAAAAAAGTTACGATATGGATTTTAGTAATTTTGCACTCACTTCTCTGAAAAGGCGTTTCGAGAAGGTGATAAATATCTATAATTTCGCTGACGCCGACGAACTTATCTCGCGCATAGAAAGCGACAAGAATTTTTTCGAGATATTCTTAGAAGACATTTCCGTTGAAGATACCGAGATGTTTCGCGATCCGTCTTTTTGGAAGGAATTAAAAGAAGTCATTATTCCGAGTATTCCTGTGGATAACGATTTCAAAGTTTGGATTCCCGATTGCTCCTCGGGCGAGGAGTTATATTCGCTTTTAATCATTCTCAAAGAGATGTTTCTCCTTGATAGAGTGAGAGTTGTGGTTACGAGTTATAGTTCTCGTTGTCTTGAGAAGATAAAAAATGGAGTTGCTGATATGAAAAAATCCGAGACAGATAACGCAAATTATCGCCGTTTCAAAGGGCTTTTTCAACTTTCAAATTATTTCGTTACCCGCGACAACCGAATCCATATAGATTCCGCCTTACTCAATAATGTTGAATTTTTAAAACACGACATTTACAAAGATAATCCGCCTCATATTTTTAAAATTATTCTCTACCGCAACAAATTAATTTATTTGAATCCGCATTTGCAATGTGAGATAATTAATAAATTGTATAGTTGTCTCGTTACGGGAGGATATTTTGTCATTGGAGTGAATGAATTTTTTGAAAATTGCAATTTGGGCAAAAAGTTTATTTTGATAAACAAAACAGAAAACATTTACAAAAAGACCGTTATATAAATTTTCAGACAGATGAAATACAAATACATTATTATTGGTGGTTCGGCAGGCAGTTTTCAAGCGGTAACACGCATTCTTGAGTCTTTGCCTAAGACCTTCACAATGCCGATATTCTTGGCATTACACCGTCTCAAACACGTAAGAACGGGTTTTGTCGAGGCTTTGTCGATAAAATCGAAATTGCCCATCGTTGAACCTGTTGACAAAGAACACATTAAACAAGGTAAAATTTATCTTGCTCCCGCAAATTATCATATGTATATCGAATTGGGAAATTACATTGCTCTTTCAACGGAAGAGGCAGTGAATCATTCGCGTCCTTCCATAGATTTGTCATTTTATTCCGCTGCTTTTGCGTTCAAAGAAAAACTTATCGGAATAATTTTGTCGGGAGCAAACAAAGACGGTGCATCAGGTCTGAAATATGTTGCTGACGCAGGCGGCTTAACCATTGTTCAAAATCCTGACGAATGTCAAGTCCGAACAATGACGACAGCGGCTATCAAAACTGCACGAGTCGATTATATTTATACCACCGACCAAATCATCGAATTTTTGTTGAAACTTCCACAATAGTTTCAGAAATGAAAGTTATACACATATATCGACTAGCGGCGGCGATTTTGTTTGTCTTATTTCTGACAAACTTATATCTTTTTTTCTCTTATATTTCCGAGACAATAAACACTTTACACTCTCCCAAATACATAAAAACGCATTTTTTACAGGTAATGGAGCCATATTTTTATTTGGGAATATCTCTGTTGCTTGCTATTCCAATGTTAATTTTTACTTTTTTACTCACCACAAAACAGAAAAAAGCCGACAAACTCAAGGAATTGCAGGAAGCAGAACGACTGCAAGAGGAAAAGCAACGCTTAGAAGAAGAGGAACGGCAACAAGTGGAACAACGAAATTATGAAAAACATCGAGATAATATTTTTGCAGGGTTAGAACGTTGCGAAACTTTGACCGAATATTGCGATTTGCTATTGAGTCATCTCACGGCGGAGTTTGAAGGTGTGCAAGGAATGATTTTTATTCGAAAACCCGAAGAAGAAGAATTTAAGATTATCTCGACTTATGCTTTTTACTCAGAAACAGAAATACAGTCGTTTAAAGTGGGCGAAGGAATTTCGGGACAAGTAGCAAAAAATCGAGAAGCGTTGATTATCGGAAATATCCCCGAAAATTATTTGACCATTTTGTCTGGCTTGGGAAAAAGTTTGCCGAGTTATCTCGCAATATTCCCTGTCGTTTATGGAAATACTGCTGTCGGAATCGGTGAAATTGCTACGTTTAAAAAATTCCCTCTCTACTCAAAACAATTTTTCAATGAAATTTCGATGCCCATAGGAATTGATATTACAAGATTTGTCGGTGAAAATTATGAGTAAATTATGTCTCAAACGCATTTTCATTTCAAAAAATTTTCGATTCAGCAAGACAAAACCACAATGAAAGTCAATACTGATAGCGTGATTCTTGGAGCAACCGCAGATTTCTCTAATTCCAAAACCATTCTTGACATCGGCACAGGAACGGGACTTCTCGCACTCATCGCCGCACAGAAAAATCCCGATTCGAAAATTTTTGCAATCGATATTGATGAAAATTCTTGTCTACAGGCACAAGAAAATTTCGAAAAAAGTGCGTGGAAAGAAAATTTTGAAGTAAAAAATTCTTCTTTACAGGAATTTTCGAAGGAAAATTTGTTTTTTGACTCAATAATTTGTAATCCGCCGTATTTCGTCAATTCGTTAAAATCGCCGAATGCGAAAAAAAATGTCGCAAGACATTCAGATTCTTTGCCCTACAACGAATTAATTTTTTGTTCTTCGAAACTTTTAACGGAAAAAGGAAAATTTTTTGTAATGATTCCGTTTTTTGAAACAGAAAATTTTATTAATATTTCAGAAAAAAATAATTTATTTGCGAAAAATATTTTAAAAGTTCGCTACTCGCCGCAGAAAAATGTTTACATTTCTATCTTAGAATTCTCTAAAATAAAATTTGAGACAAAAATTGAAATTTTAAACATCGAAACAGAAAATAAAGGCGAATATTCGCAAGAATATAAACATTTAACCAAAGATTTTTATCTATTTTTTTAAAAAATTCTTTTTATGACAGAAAAAGATTCGGTTATTTCTCAACTTTCGGACAAAGAATATGAAGCAGGTTTTGTATCAGACATCGAAACAGAATTTTTCCCAAAAGGTCTGAACGAAAATATCGTTAGAGAGATTTCGAAAAAGAAAAATGAACCTGAATTTTTGCTTGAGTTTCGTTTAAAAGCCTTCGAACATTGGCAAAAAATGACGCTGCCAAAATGGGCGCATCTCAAATTTCAAGAACCCGATTATCAAGATATTCGATATTTCGCAGCACCCAAAACGAAATCGAAATATAAAGATTTAAACGAAGTTGACCCTGAATTGTTAAAAACGTTTAATCGACTCGGCGTGCCGCTGGAGGAACAGAAAATGTTGGCAGGCGTTGCCGTTGATGCCGTTTTGGACAGTGTTTCAGTTCACACAACTTTCAAAGAAAATCTTAAGGAAATGGGAATAATTTTTTGTTCCTTCAGCGAAGCAGTGCAGGAATATCCCGAATTGATAAAAAAATATCTTGGTTCTGTCGTTCCGTACAGCGACAATTTTTTTGCTGCGTTGAATTCTGCAGTTTTTAGCGATGGCTCTTTTGCGTATATTCCGAAAGGAATGCGTTGTCCGATGGAATTGTCTACATATTTTCGAATCAATGCGGCACAAACAGGGCAATTTGAACGAACATTAATCGTTGCCGATGAAGGAAGTTATGTGAGTTATCTCGAAGGGTGTACCGCTCCGATGCGAGATGAAAATCAACTTCATGCGGCTGTTGTCGAGTTAGTCGCTCTCAGAAATGCAGAAATAAAATATTCTACCGTTCAAAATTGGTATCCAGGCGACAAGGAAGGCAAAGGAGGAATATTTAACTTTGTTACGAAACGCGGAATTTGTAAAGAAGAACATTCGAAAATTTCTTGGACGCAAGTCGAAACAGGTTCTGCGGTAACGTGGAAATATCCGAGTACGGTGCTTTTGGGTGAAAATTCTTCGTCAGAATTTTACTCAGTTGCGGTAACAAATCATTTTCAACAGGCAGATACAGGCACAAAAATGATTCATTTGGGGAAAAATACGCGAAGCACAATTGTTTCGAAAGGAATTTCTCTCGGAAAAGGACAAAATAGTTATCGCGGTTTAGTGAAAATGGGAAAAAATGCAGAAAACTCGCGAAATTATTCTCAATGCGATTCTTTGTTAATCGGCGGCGAATGCGGCGCACACACTTTTCCGTACATTGATATTTCGAATCCAACTTCTGTTGTTGAACACGAGGCAACAACATCGAAAATCTCTGAAGAACAAATTTTTTATTGCCAACAACGAGGTTTAACTCAAGAAGATGCTATTGGGTTGATAGTCAATGGTTTCGCAAAAGAAGTTTTAAATAAATTGCCGATGGAATTTGCCGTTGAAGCGAAAAAATTGCTTTCCATAACTCTCGAAGGCAGTGTCGGGTAAAATGTTGCCATCTTTTCGCAAAGATGGCACACAAATTTTTTTCGTAAAAAAGTTTATTTTTTGCCAAATAAGGAACAACAGCACGCATTCCCAAAAATGTTCCTTTTAAATCCACATTAATGACATAATCAAAATGTTCGAGAGAAATTTCGTCAACCGTATCAACCATATTCGGCGAAACGACTCCCGCATTATTGGTTGAAATATCTATTCCGCCAAAAACTTCGGCAGTTTTTTTCACCGTTTTGTCCCAATCTTCGACCTTGGAAATGTCCATCGTTACGTGAATGGCTTTTCCATATCCGAGTTGATTAATCTCAGCAGCAGTTTTTTCGCCTGCCGCTGCGTTTCGATTTGCGATAACAACATTTGCTCCTTCTTTTGCAAAGGCAACTGCGATGGCTTTGCCGATTCCTGAAGCAGCACCAGTAATAATTGCGACTCTGTCTTTCAGTCTCATAAATTTATTTTTGTTGAGTTTGTAAAAAATTTTATTTGTTCAACCATTTTCTCGCTTCGATTTCGTCATCGAAATATCGAGTTTGAAATTCGTTTCCAGCGCCTTCTTCCATAGTTTGTTCAATGGAAATTTGCGAAACAATTTGCGTACTCATTATCAAGGCATAACGTTTTAAACCGACTGCCAAAAATCGCGGAAAAACTTCCTTGTCCACCCAAGTTTGTACATCGGGAACAATTGTGAAACGAAAATTCGTTGTTATGTCTAACATTTTCAATGGTTTAACTCTTTCAACAGACTCTGCAATTTTTATTACTTCTCTTTAAAAAATTGCTTCGTTCATTTTTTCTGTAGCAGGAAACCATTCCTTCCGCACTAAATTTTCCGCAGGAAAATGTTCAATAATTTGATATTCACTTCGATACAATTCCATAAAAAGTGAGTTGAAAATTCTTTGAAATTTTTGCCAAAATTAAAAAATATTTTTTAATTTTTCACAATAAAATGATTTTTATTTTAATTTTTTTTATCTTTGCAGCGTAATAAATTTTTTATAAATGAAAAAAACAGTTTTTTATCTTTTTGTCATTTTTTTGATGACGGTTTTCGCTTGCAATTCGGGCAAAAAAGCAGATTCTAAAACAACAGATTCTGCTTCTGCACAGAAAAAAGAGGTAACTTCAAAAACAGAAGTGAAACTTTCTCCTGACGAACAAAAAAAATTAAACACATTTTTTAGTAATTTCTCGGAAATTTTTTTGGAAAGTTTTACAGAAAATCAACTTAACGACAAGATTTTGATTCGATTTGGGGTTTTTCATCAATACGTAAACAGTCCGAGTTGTTTCAAAAATGCAGGCAATAACAAAGTGAAAATCAAAGACTTACAAGTCAATCTTGCTGCGGAAAAATATTTTGGAAGAAATATTATCACTCATTTGCCTGTCGATGAAATTGAGTACAAAGAGGGTTTTTATTTTATTCCTCAAGCCGCAGGCGAGGCACATCAATTTTCGCAAGTCGAGAAATTAATGCAATTGGAAGGAGAAAATTTCGAAGCAATTGTTGTGGTGTATGTTGGTGAAACGAAAAATCCACATTCAACAGAAGCTGAGTGGAAAAAAGCAGGCGAGGAAATTACTATTTCGTGTAAAATGAAGGCAAAAATTCAAAAAATCACTTCTGAAGATAATGTTTCGCGATATATTTTGAAGGAATATGTAAAATTGTAGTTTTTTTCAATGAAAATAAACGTTTAAAATCGAAATGAAAAAATATTTTTGGTTGTTTTTGATATTTCTCGTTACTCATTTTTTATCTTTTTCGCAAAATATTGAGTGGGCTTTTCGCGTAGATTCCTGCTCTTCGGAGTTTGAGAAAGACAAATATTCGGCGAAAGAAGTTTTGGGAATCCCAAATGCTGACCCGCGCGGGCAAATGTTGAGTGTCTATGCGTGGGCAGTGAAACCCAATTCTTTGAATCGAGAAGGCGTTGAAACTGCGTTTATTCAGGTCAATTTCGCAAAAAAAAGAGTTGCCGCCGAACAAATTGCTGTTTTCGAAAATTTTAATCCAGGTGCTGTGGCAGAAATTTTTATACAAAGTAACGGAATTTGGAAAAGTGTTTACCTTGACACAAATGTTGTTGCGAGAACGGGGTACCGACATTTTGATAAATTGCGAAACGAAAATGACGAAATTGACGAATTAGACAGCAACGACAGACGTTCGCGAAAATATAATTTGTTAAAAAATTATTTTGGAACGATTCATCGTCCTTGGTTGCCGTTTATTTCAGAAAATCCTTTCAAAGCAAAACAGAAATATCGAATTTTAAACGTTTATTTTGAGAAATGTGAAGTTTCTGCGGTGCGAGTAATTTTAAATTTGTACGCCATTGATGGTTGGAATCAAGTTGATGCCGTTGCTTTGTCCGATTCGCGTGTTCCAATTAAACGTCCCGAACCCAATTTAACGAAAGAACCTTTGTTTAAAGACGACAAAGTGGTTAATTTGTGGGAAGATGTAAACTCTTCTTATAGCGAAGTTTCGCCTGTGGTTAGTCCTGATGAGAAGACTTTGTATTTTGTTCGAAGCGATTTTCCTGATAATTTTCACTTAAATTCGCAAGATATTTGGTTTTCGCGTTTAAAAATGCAGGAACTTTCTTGTACGCAGGAAAACGGAGTTTATGTAAAAGCAAAAACGCCGCAGAAATCTTTGCACTTTAACCGTCCTTTCAATAACATTTTGCCAAATGCGGTTTTTTGTTTTTCCAATGACGGCAGAAAAGTTTATTTTAACAATAATTATGTGGAATATCCTAAAAATGACTCGATTTTTACGTATCAAACAACGGGCATTTCGGTGGCAGAAATTGACAGTTTGCGTTGGAATAAACCTGACGATTCGCAACTTCAGTCGCTTGATTCGATTTTTATAAAAGATTTCTCTAATTTTCGCATAAATTCTGACAACAACATTCTCGTTGCAACGCAAGTCGATTCGGTTTCGTTAGAGAAAATGGCTGTCGTTTTTTTCAAAAATAAAAAAGGAAAATGGAATAATAAACCGCAAATACTCGGCAATTTGGAGCAAGAATACGAGATTTTGTCACCTTTTGATGAGAAAAATTATGTGATGTTTTTCGATTCTGTGAAAATAAATGACACAATTTATGAGATGGAAATTGGGAATATTACGTGGAATGAGCCAAAGCCGCTTGAGTTTGAATCATTGGAAAATGACGGCAATTACGTAGATATTCAAGTCTGTGACAACGGAAAAGTAATGTTTCTGTCTTTGGAAAATTCTAAATCGAAAGGTGCGAAAGATTTATATATCAGTTTTTTGCAACAAAACAACACTTGGTCAACACCGATAAATTTGGGCGATTCCATCAACACTATTTCTGACGATATGTCGCCGTTTTTCGATGACGATAGTACGTTATATTTCGCAAGTGCTGGTCATGCAGGTTTCGGCGAAAGAGATATTTTCTTTTCGAAAAAATTAGATAATTCTTGGTTAAAATGGAGTAAACCCGTGAATATCGGCAAAATTGTGAACGCACAAGGTTCGGAGTCGTATTTTCACATTGCTCCGCAAAGCAAACAGGCATTTTTTAGTTGCACCGAACAAACCTTCGGCTGCAAATGTAAATCAGATATTTTTTCTATCAAAATGCGAGACGCAATATTCCTGCGAATACGCGGAACCGTAAGAGATGTCGAAACAAAAAAACCACTCGGCGCAGAAGTTGCGTTAACATCGTTGTTGTCGCAAAATATTTTTGCTGAATCGCTGATAAAATTTTATTCCGATAGCAAAACAGGAAAATTTGACGTAACAATTAATAAAATGATAGAAAGAGACAAACTCGGCAAATTTGCGATGACAGCAAAACGCAAAGATTACACCCAAACTGACTCTGTGAAAAATGTTATCCCGTATTCTTTTGTGAATATTTTTACAAATAAACGTTACATCACTCTTGAACGCGATTTATTTTTAATGACGCCGCACATCGCCGACCCAATTATTGATGACGTTGTTGTTGATAATCCGCAAGTTAAGAAAGATTCGATTCTTCCAAAAGATACGTTAAATCCTGTTGTTGCTCGGCAAGATACGGTAAAGCCTGTTGTTGTAAAAGATCCTGACGATATTCCTGTGAAAAAAAATGAAGTAATTGTTACGCCTGTTGTGCCGTTGAAAATGGATACCGCAAGAATTCACGAGTGCGGCTGCGTTTTTATCAAAGATGATTTATATTATTATTTTCCACCCAAAGACAGCGACAGCGAGGCTCAACTTTTTTATGTGAAAGTTGCTTACGAAACGCAATTTGATTATAACAAGACAGAAATTGATGTTGACCAAGAAAAAATGAAGCGTTTAATTAAGGAAATAGAATCGCAGCGAAGGATTCACAAAAAATTGCGAATTCACGTTGTTGCGAGTGCCTCGCGCGTGCCTACGTATGCGTTCTCGGACAATGAATCTCTCTCGGAATCAAGGGCAAATCGCACTATTGAAGTGATAAAATCGGAATTGCAAAAACGAAATATTCCTTTTTCAGATATTTCTTTTGATGACATAGAAAGTTTAGTTCGCGGACCAAAATATCTAAAAGATGCGGGCAACAAAGAGAAATATCGAAAATTTCAATACGTAAAAGTTTGGATTTATATTTGCAAATAAACGAAGAAAATTGTCAGAATTTTTTCGTTTTGCAAAAACATTTGTGAAAATTATTTTTGAGAAAAGTTTACAAATTCATTTCAAAAAAAATTGTTTTTCAGAAATAATTTTATTATTTTTGCAAAGTTTAATTTAAAAATCTGTTTTATGAAAATTTTTTTCACAATTTTCGTTCTCATTTTTCTTTTTTCGTTTATTTCGAAGGCACAAAACATTACTGCCGACACGGTTTTAGCAAATTCGTATTACAAAACAGCGGGAGATTTTAATAACAAAAGTTTATTTGACTCTGCTTTGTATTACACAGAGAAAGCCCAAATACTTTACATTAAACATTTGGGTGAAAAATCTGTGAAAAACGCAAATTGTTTTAATAGAATGGGAGCAGCTTATCTTGGGAAAACTGAATATGAGAATGCTTTGGAATATTATTTTAAATGTTTAGAAATTCGAAAAGAACTTTTAGGCGAAAAAAATACGTTTGTAGCACAATCTTACAATAATGTAGGATTAATGTATGGTAAAAAAATGGAATTTGACAAAGCATTGGAATATTATTTTAAAAGTTTAGATATTTCAATAACACTTCTTGGAGAAAAAAGCACGCGAGTTTCAGATTCGTATTTTAATATCGGAACTATTTATATGGATAAATCTGAATTTGACAAAGCATTGGAATATCATTTTAAAAGTTTAAATATTATCAAAGAGATTTTAGGTGAAAAAAATGTCGAAACGGCTGTTTCATATGGCAACATTGGAAGCATTTATATAGAAAAATCCGACTTTGACAAAGCATTGGAATATTATTTCAAAGGTTTAGAAATTATCAAAGAACTCTTTGGTGAAAAAAATATTAATGCGGTAAGTTTTTACTGTAATATTGGAACCATTTATGCCAAAAATTTTGAATTTGATAAAGCATTGGAATATTATTTCAAAGGTTTAGAAATTATTAAAGAATTATTAGGTGAAAGACATCTTAGTGTTGCCTTCTCATATAATAATATTGGTGTTACTTATCAAGAAAAATCAGAATTTGATAAAGTATTGGAATATTATTTTAAAAGTTTAGAAATTTACAAAGAATTATTAGGTGAAAAA
>DYQK01000216.1 GCA_020719385.1 Rikenella microfusus
GAAATTTCTTGTTGATTTTTCATCATTTTGCAATTTATAAGAAAAAAAATTTGTTTATTTGCAAAAATTTAAACACAAAACTTTTATTTTTATCTGTTTGCAGGCAGTGAAGTTAAAATATTGCGAGCAAAAAATAACGTTTTCATCTTTTAACAAAGGTGAAAACGCTGATTGGTGAGAAAAATTTCTTTATTTTATACACTTATCAAATTGTAGATAAATTTTTAACATCTTCAAATAATAATTTTAAATGATTTTCAGATAAATCCATAAGTGGTTCATACATAAACGAATTAACATGAATATTTTCAGGTGTCATCAGATTTACTCGGTCTAATACTTTTATGGCATTATCGTTCGGAAATTCCTTTTTGTATTGTCCAACTATATGACCAGTGTCCTTTTTTAAAAGATTGTTCAAAAAATCAATGTTTGTAATTTTGCTTAAAATAAATTCTTCCGCTTTAATCCGTATTGCCAATGACAAACAGAGTTTACTCTTAATATCCATAACATCTTCCAAATTTGATTCTGATGCTTTTCTGAATATTAAGTCGTATATTTTTTCTGTTGGATTAGTTACTACGCTGACTGGCTTATTAAAAATGCGGTTAAAAATATCAATAATGTCAGATTTTTCGAAAACTTTGGTTGCCTTAATGTTATTTACTGTATCTGCTGGTTTTAGATGAAGTAAAGATGTTAAAGTTCTGTAATCATCATTGTCAACTCCAATTGTAAATTCAATTAAATTTCTGACAAAAGGTATGCAAGCGATAAATGATAAATCACAATTTGCATAATCCTCCCGCAAGAGTGGAAACAAATCTTTTCGTTCGCCCTGTTCTAATAAAATTTCAGTAGTTTTTTTAATTGCTCTCCAATTGCCTTCATAATTTAATTTGCTACCTAATCTGCTTTTAATTGTTCTATAAAAATCAAAATTGTGAGTAAGAATCAGCATTTTGAAATTTTCTTCTTCTAAAATATCTTTTAAATACTCAATAATTGCATACTTATTTTTATAATCAAACGAATCAGCAATATCATCAACAATAATTAGTTGTTTTTTATTAACTTTTTTACGTGTTTCTATTTGAAATATAATGTTTAAAATATAATAAACTCGTTCTTCGCCTGTGCTTAAAACCTTCTGCAAATCAGTTCCACCTAATTCTTTTGTATCACCGTTATCCGTATATTTAAACATTAATGTTGCAAGTTCGCTTTTTAAAATTACATCTTCTTGATTTTTTATGGAAATTTCAAAAGGAACTGTAAATCTGCGATTAAAAATGTCTAAAACCTTTTTCCAAAGTTTTTGTTCCTTTTTAGCATCTCGAATCAGTTCTTGTCTTCTTATTTTCGTTTATTTGTTTAATTCAACAAGTGCTTTGAAATCAGTTGTTTTAAGTGCAAAATAATTGACAATCAATTTTTTTCTGAAATTAGGTAAGTCTAAAAATTCTTTTATTATGTCACGATTATTGTCAACATAATTTCTAAAATTCCGAAGTTCAATATTACTATTGAGTGCTTTATCTATTTCATTAAACTTTGTTGATAGTTCAGGATTATTTAATATTTTTTCTTTTTCTTGCTTTACTAATTTTTCAAGTTCATCTAACTCGCTTATTTCAGTATTGTTTATTTTTACTTTATGTTTTGCTTTAAAAAAATTATTATCTTTTAAAGATTTCGTAACAGTATCAGCATTATAATGATTAAATGTTCCTTTCATAAAAAGCGTATTGCTTTCATTTACAAGTTTATCGAAAATATCAATATACTCACGAATTTTAATATTAAAATCTTTGTCTTTCAGAAATTTCAACACCTTATCATTAAATATTTCACTATAAACTATATTTGAATAAATTGGTGATTCAATATTTACAATTTCGTTTTCCTTTGTTTCGATAAATGTGTTAAAATCAACGGAAAATGAATTAGAAATTTCAATTTGATTTTCTTTTAAACCAAAATTAGGTTGCAGCAATTTTAAAAATTTCTTTTTGGAATCATTTAGATTTGAATTATTTGAATCATATTCCGCTTTAAGTTTTTCATTTACAAGTATCGTTGATGCTTCTTTGAAATCAACACTTTTCATTCTTTGAATAACAAATATTTCATCACTTAAAATATCTCTTCCGTCAACTTTAATATCACGGTGTGGAATGCGTTCAGTAAAAATCTTGTCTTCTGATTTTTCATTATTTGCAATATCTTCAAATGTTTTGGCAAGTGAAGTCTTAAATGCTCCATTTGGTGCATAAACAAGATGAGTTTTTGATTTTTCAAAATCAAAAGTATGGATGAATTCTTTTATTCCATAACAATTTTTAATGCAAATATCTACTTTATCCATTGTTTATCAATTATTTAATTATCACTAGTTTTTAGTGCATAACAAAAAAAAGTTACTGCACATTGTGCGTTAACTAACGCAAGTTTAAATTGCAGGGGCAAAAGTAATTCACTTTTTCGACAAAACAAATTATTTTCGCAAAAAAATGAAAAAAATGAAAATATATTTTATCTTGTTGATAATCAAGGAGATAATTTTTTAATTGGGCAATAAAATTCCATTATTTTTTTGCACCCATTCTGCTGTTCGCGGTGTAACCCAAAAACCGTTTCCTT
>DYQK01000002.1:0-25706 GCA_020719385.1 Rikenella microfusus
AAAAATCAGCACGTTCATCCGCTACGCTAAAGACATAGCGGATTTTTCGTGCATTCTGTTAAAACCTGCCAAATTTTTTCAATTCGACAGGTTTTTTTTGTGTGAAAAAAGTTTATTCTTGCAATAAAATTTCGAGAATTTCTATTGCGGCTTTCGAAACTGAAGTTCCTGGTCCAAAGACTGCGGCAACTCCCGAATCAAACAAAAACTGATAATCTTGATGCGGAATAACGCCGCCGACAATGATCATTATGTCTTCGCGTCCCAATTTTTTCAATTCTGCAATAACTTGCGGCACAAGTGTTTTGTGTCCTGCGGCTAAACTGGAAACACCCAATATGTGAACGTCATTTTCGACAGCTTGTTTTGCAGCCTCGGCGGGAGTTTGAAATAATGGTCCAATATCGACATCGAAACCAATGTCTGCGTAGCCTGTTGCAACAACTTTTGCTCCGCGGTCGTGTCCGTCTTGTCCCATTTTTGCAATCATAATTCTTGGTCTTCGTCCTTCTTTTGCGGCGAATTTGTCTGCTAATTCTCTTGCTTTTTGAAATTCCATATCATTTTTCGATTCGGAGGCGTAAACGCCTGAAATTGAACGAATTACTGCTTGATATCTGCCAGCAACTTTCTCTATTGCGTAAGAAATTTCACCCAAAGAAGCGCGTTTGCGAACGGCATCAATAGCGAGAGCAAGAATATTTCCTTGTCCTGTACGAACGGATTCGGTTATTGCGTCTAAAGCGGATTGAACCTCAGCGTTGTTGCGTTGCGAACGAAGTTGTTGCAAACGTTTAATTTGCGACTCGCGAACCGTTGTGTTGTCAACTTCTAAAATATCAAGCGGTGCTTCTTTCTCAAGACGATATTTATTTATTCCGACAATCGTATCAGTTTTCGAATCGATTCGTGCTTGTTTTCTCGCCGAAGCTTCTTCGATACGCATTTTTGGAATTCCTGTTTCGATGGCTTTCGCCATTCCACCTAAGGACTCAACTTCCTCAATTAATTTCCACGCACTTTGTGCCAATTCGTTGGTGAGATATTCAACGTAATATGAACCCGCCCAAGGGTCGACAACGCGGCAAATTTGCGATTCTTCCTGCAAATAAATTTGAGTATTTCTCGCAATTCGAGCGGAAAAATCGGTGGGCAAAGCAATTGCCTCATCTAATGCGTTTGTGTGCAAAGATTGCGTATGTCCGAGTGCGGCTGCGAGTGCTTCGGTGCAAGTACGAGCAACGTTATTGAATGGGTCTTGTTCCGTCAAGGACCAACCAGAAGTTTGGCTGTGAGTACGCAAAGCGAGAGATTTCGGATTTTTCGGGTTAAATTGTTTAACAATTTTTGCCCATAACATTCTTGCGGCTCTCATTTTAGCGATTTCCATAAAATGATTCATTCCGATAGCCCAAAAGAACGAAAGACGCGGAGCAAAATCATCAATGTTGAGTCCTGCTTTAATTCCTGTTCGCAGATATTCGAGTCCATCGGCGAGCGTATATGCGAGTTCAATATCGGCTGTTGCACCTGCTTCTTGCATGTGATAGCCCGAAATGCTGATGGAATTAAACTTCGGCATGTTTTTCGAAGTAAATTCGAAAATATCAGCAATGATTCTCATTGAAGTTTGTGGCGGATAAATATAAGTATTTCGCACCATAAACTCTTTTAAAATGTCATTTTGAATTGTGCCGCTGAGTTTTGCCATCGGAACACCTTGTTCCTCCGCAGCAACAATATAAAATGCCATTATCGGAAGGACGGCACCGTTCATTGTCATCGAGACAGACATTTTGTCGAGAGGGATTTGGTCGAACAAAATTTTCATATCTAAGATTGAGTCAACGGCAACGCCTGCTTTTCCCACGTCTCCGAGAACTCGTTCGTGGTCGGAATCATAGCCGCGGTGCGTTGCCAAATCGAAAGCGATAGACAAGCCCATTTGTCCTGCGGCTAAGTTTCTGCGATAAAACGCATTAGATTCTTCGGCAGTCGAAAAACCAGCATATTGACGAATCGTCCATGGACGCATAACGTACATTGTCGAATAAGGACCGCGTAAATATGGCGGAATTCCTGCTGCGTAGTTTAAATGTTCCATTCCTTGCAAATCGTCTTTCGAATAAACGGTTTTCACAGGAATTTGTTCGGGAGTTTGCCATTCTTTGTCGGTTTTGTGTCGTTTTTGCCACGTTTCTGTGTCAATTTTTTGTATTCCTTCCGAAAGAGAAATTTTACTAAAATCTGGTCGCATTCAAAAAAAATTAAAAATGAGTAAAAATATTTCTGCACAAAAATAAAAAAAATTTTTCGTTTAGAAAAATTTTTTCACAGAAAAATAAATATTTTTTTTTCTAAACTTTTCGAAAAAAGTGAAAAAAATAACACACAAAATTTCTGTGTGTTTGAGAGAGAAAAAATTAGTACTCGAGCTGTTATTTTAAATCTTTTGTATATTTTTTTCAAATTCATTCACCGTATGTTATGCAAATCATTCATTATCTTATCTATGGTTTCAATTATTTGACATAAATTGTCTGAAAAATAATCTAATGCCATTTTATCACAAAAAGCGAATTGTTTGAAACTTTCATAAGTATTTTCCCAAGTATTATATGGATTTTTTGCGTTAAGCCACCAATTCAACTCATTATAAGTACCACAATTTAATTTTTTCTGCAATTGACTGTGTATCTTCTTACAAAAGTCTCGATTATCATTTTTACAAGTAACCCCGAAGTGTAACCGACTACTGTCGTAATCTGCTATGCTAATTTTAAATTCATCTGACCAATTCACATTTTTGAATGAAATCGAAATATTTATTTTGAATGAATTACTTTTATCGTTCCAATTTTCAGGTTCGACTAATAGATTAAATTTTGAATTAATTTCAAAATTTATTCTATCAATTAATTTTGCAACAAAATTTTTACGAATTTGACCGTAAATTCTCTGACTGCTAAAAGCACGCCACGTTTCAAAGGCAACTTCAAGATTTTTTTCATCTTTAAGTGCTTGATTTATTATTACAGAAGTTAAATCTACCATAGGTAATTATTTAAAGTGTTATCTAAAAAGTCTCTTAAAAACCATTTGTATTTTTCAGATTGACAAATATTTATACAAATTTCAATCCATTTTTTCAATTCATTGTTATATGTAATATGTATAAACTGTTTTTTACCTTCAAGTTCTTCTCTTTTTTGTTTGGAAATACTCTTTTCTGGTGGAAAATGTCCGTCATTTGATAAATAAACCATTACAAAATTTTTTTCTCCATACCTATTTTTCAAATTTTCTGCGTAATGTTTGAGTTGGTCATTTTTATCGTCATATCTCGGCTTGTTTTCAATCATAATTCCAAAATCACTCCAATCAATCAAAATATCCATTTTTCTTAGATTTTTTATATGCTGTCTTGTTAGCATTTCTGTATAGATTGTTGGTATTTTATTTATTTTGGGAATTTCTAAGATTTTTAAAAATTCATCTAAGAAAAGTGAATTTTGCCCGTGTTCTCCATTTGGTTTCAATATATCGACAATTATTTCTGATATTTTATTTTCGTTCACTTTTACATATCTGAATACATTGAATTTCAACGAAGTATATCGTTCTAATTCATTTTCATATTGTTTATGAATTTTGGAAAAATAAATAATCTCGCTAAAATAATTACTTACATTTTTCTCAAAAGAATTTATTACAGATTCTTTCTCTTTTATTATATCTTGAAAATATATTTCTACATTATTCATTGTTTCATTTTGTTTGTTAATCAAGTTTTATTTTGCATAACGAAAAACGGTAGCAGCAGTTTGCCTTTTTTGCGAGAATGAAAAACAGTTGTCGTATTCCCATTTTTGCATCAACTAATGCAACTTCAAATTTGCAGGACAAAGATAATTCATTTTTTCGACAAAACAAATTTTTCTGCAAAAAAATGAAAATATTTTCACAAAAAAAATTTTTCTCCCTTCAACAACCATTACAAATTCACCTTTCAGGTTTTTGTTAGAAAATTGCAAAATTTACAATCTGAACGGATTTTTAGTAGCGTTGTAAATTTAGAACATCTTTGTAGATATAAAAATCTTTCCAAATTATTTTAAACAAAAAATGTGAACAATTTTTTGTTTTTTCGTATTGATATATTTTTTGTTTTTCAAAAATTTATTTTAACTTTGCATTCTAAATTCTTTCGTTATGAAAACTAAACTCTGCATCATTTTCTGCTTTATCTCAATAATTTTCTTAAATTGTTCTCCCCAAATTGCGAAAAATTTAACTTCGCAAACAAAATTTCAACAACCTGACGAGATAAAAACCATTGAAAATTTGCAAAATACGATAAATATTTTGGCAAAATGCGATTTTAACATCAACAGGCAAAATGAATTGGTTGAATTAATTTTGAAAAATCATCTTGACAGCAATACTTCTCTAAAATCAGTTGATAGATATACAAATCAACACAACATTCTCATCGAAATCAAAGGCGAAACAGACAAGATTATTTACATTATCGCACATTATGACAAAACAGTGATGTCTCCGTTGTCATTATTGAACGCAATGTTGAACGGCAGTTTGGCAGAAACCGAGATTCAGACTCTCTCCGAAGGTGCAATAGACAACGGCACAGGTGTTTCTGTCGCTTTTGAGTTGGCAAAAACTTTGAAAACAAAAAAAATGAAGTACACCTATCGCATTTTGCTAACTGCCGCAGAGGAAGATGGTTTGCGAGGTGCAAGAACTTACGTTGCTACGTTGCCCAATTCTCAATGGGAAAAGGTTTTGTTTGCCATCAATATCGATTGTGTGGGTGTAAAAAATTCGGATAATTGCATTTTAATCCCAAATAGCGACTCAATTTTGCAAAAAATTGCACTCAAAGAAGCAGAGAAATTAGGTTTTACTCTCAAAACATTCAAATTTATGGGTGCCGCAAGCGGCGACCACGAAGCATTCGAGGGAACAAGTTTTAAAAAAGAATTTTTACGAAGTTTAAGATTTAACCTTCTCGGTGCATTCCTTCCGCAAAGATGTTACACAGGAACAAGGAAAAACGCAAAACCAACAATCACTTTTTGCTCAAACGGACTTTTACAAGTTTCTGACATTGTCAGCGGAATATTGATGATTCCCATCGGAACAATACATTCACCAAGAGACAACACTTCGAAAATCGATTACGAAAAATTATTTGAACAATACAAAATTATTTATCAATTTTTGTTACAAATTGAGGGAAATTAAATTTTAAAATGGCAAACGAAATAATGATAAAAGAAAAAAATCGAGTTGCGTTAATCTCGGTTTTTGCGGCAGTTTTTCTTACTGCATTTAAAATTATTATTGGTTATTGGACCAATAGTTTAGGAATTTTATCAGAAGCGTTGCATTCAGGCTTAGATTTACTCGCTGCATTAATAACATTTTTGGCTGTTCGCATCGCAGACAAACCTGCAGACAGAGACCACAGTTACGGACACGGCAAGGTAGAGAATCTCTCTGCGTTAGTCGAAACCATTTTGTTATTGATAACCTGCGTTTGGATTGTTCACGAGGCAATAGACAGACTTTTAGGTGGCAAAACGCATATCGAAGTGAATATTTGGAGTTATATTGTTGTAATTACTTCGATTATTGTTGATTTTTCGCGTTCAAGAGCGTTGTATCGAATTGCGAAAAAGTATAAAAGTCAAGCCTTAGAAGCCGATGCGTTACATTTTTCAACAGATATTTGGTCGTCAGCGGTTGTTTTATTGGGTTTAGTCGGGGCAAGTTTCGGTTTTTACTCCGCAGACGCTATTGCAGCGTTGGCGGTTGCCGTTATTGTGATAATTGTTTCGTACAAATTGGGGAAAAAAGCTATTGATATACTTTTAGACAAAACACCTGAAGAGACATTTTCACAGGCAGAGAATATTTTAAAATCGTTGAAAGAAATTTCCTGTTTTCACGATTTAAAAGTCCGAGACGCGGGAGCAAACACTTTTATTGAGGTAACTATTCACGTTAAACCGCATATTTCCATCGAAAAAGCACACGAGATTTCTCATTTCGTCGAGGAGGAAATAAAAAAACAAATTGAAAATTGCATTGTTCACGTTCACGCTGAACCCGAAACTCACGAGACAAAATAATTTTTGTTTAAAAATAAATTTATTTTTTTATTTTTGAAAAAATTATTTATCTTTGTTGCGTTTAAAAACTTTTTTTCACTTTTCAAAAAGAAAATTTTATGGCAAAAATCACAAAAGAAGAAGCATTAAACTATCATTGCGAGGGCAAACCTGGAAAATTGGAAGTTATTCCGACCAAACCTTACAAAACTCAACGAGATTTATCTCTTGCTTACTCGCCCGGTGTTGCTGAACCGTGTTTAGAAATTGAGAAGAATTTCGAGGATATTTACAAATACACAATAAAAGGCAATTTAGTTGCTGTTATCTCAAATGGCACTGCTGTTCTTGGACTCGGCGATATTGGTGCGGGAGCAGGAAAACCCGTTATGGAGGGAAAAGGTTTATTATTTAAGATATTCGGTGGCGTTGATGTTTTTGACATCGAAATTGACGAGAAAGACCCCGACAAATTAGTCGAAATTATCAAGGCAATTTCAGTAACGTTCGGAGGAATCAACCTCGAAGACATCAAAGCACCCGAATGTTTCATTGTTGAAGAACGTTTAAAAGCCGAAATCGACATTCCTGTAATGCATGACGACCAACACGGCACTGCCATTATCTCTGCCGCAGGCGTATTAAACGCATTGGAAATCAGCAATAAAAAAATCGAAGAGATAAAAATTGTTGTAAACGGTGCAGGTGCGTCAGCAATTGCTTGCACAAAATTGTTAGTAAAACTTGGAGCAAAACACGAGAATATTTTGATGCTTGACACCAAAGGTGTTCTTCACAAAAATCGCAAAGACTTGAACAAATATAAACTTGAGTTTGCTACCGACAAACCTGTTCACACTTTGGAAGACGCAATGAAAGGTGCCGATTTATTTCTCGGACTTTCTGTGGCAAATGTTGTGAGTAAAGAGATGATTCGTTCAATGAATTCTCACCCAATAGTTTTTGCGATGGCAAATCCTGTTCCTGAAATTTCTTACGAAGAAGCCAAGGAAGCGAACCCTAACGTAATAATGGCAACGGGACGTTCGGATTATCCGAATCAAGTCAATAATGTTCTTGGTTTTCCGTTTATTTTTAGAGGAGCAATGGATGTTCGCTCTTCAATAATTAACGATGAAATGAAAATTGCCGCCGCTCGCGCTCTTGCTGATTTAACAAAAAAAGATGTTCCAGAAGTGGTTAAAAAAGCATATAATCTCACGGAATTAAAATTCGGTGCTGATTATATTGTCCCAAAACCATTAGACCCACGCTTAATTTTGACGGTTGCTCCCGCAGTTGCGAAGGCTGCGATGGAAACTGGTGTTGCGAAACATCCGATTCAAAATTGGGACGAATATCGAGAACGTTTAATAAAATTAATGAATCTTGATACTTCTACTTTTCCGATGTAAAATTTTTCCAAAAAAATATTTTCCCTCAACTAAAATTGGGGGAATTTTTTTGAAATTTTTGTTAAAATGAAAAAATATTTGGGATTTTATATATTTTTATTGTTAATTTTTGCTTGCCGCACCGAATATCAAGTGGTAAAAAATGAAATGTTACCGCAAATTGATACGGGAATTTGTGTTGTTGTCTACGGAGACACGCGCGACGGACACGCAATTCACAAAAAAATTGTGCAAAGAATTGAGAAAAACAAGCCGCTTGCCGTTTTTCACACGGGAGATTTGGTCAATAACGGAAATATTCAGAGTCAATGGGACACTTTTAACCTTATTACTTCTGAAATGCGAAGAAAATTTCCATTTTATCCGACTTTGGGAAATCACGAAAAAAATTCTGAACTTTTTTATAAAAATTTCGATTTACCAAATAATGAACAATTTTATTTGGTGAAAATTAAGGAAAATATGTTTTTCGTTGTTTTAAATAGCTGCGAGGAAATGAAAAAAGATTCGGAGCAATATCGTTTTTTGGAAAAAACTCTTTCTGAAATTAAACTTGAGAAAGCGTTTATTGCCGTTATTTTTCATCAACCAATTTTTTCGACAGGCGCACACGGAAATATGAGTGAGCCGCAAAAATCAGAATTAATTGCGTTGTTTGAGAAATACAAAGTTGATGCGATTTTCAACGGTCACGACCATCAATAT
The DNA here is from genome assembly GCA_020719385.1 of Rikenella microfusus. Classification (GTDB taxonomy): domain Bacteria; phylum Bacteroidota; class Bacteroidia; order Bacteroidales; family DYQK01; genus DYQK01. Next base: position 8,255 of record DYQK01000002.1, read on the forward strand.
GAACGCACTTTTTTCAATGGAATTCATTATGTTGTTGCAGGCGGCGGAGGTGCGCCGCTCAGAGGACGTTTCTCTAAAAATAAAAATAGTCTCGTTTTTTTGAAAAAATACAATTTTTGTCGAATTTATCTCGTTGAAAATCGTTGGGTTATTGATATTCAAGATGAAAACGGCATTTTAATTGACAAATTTAACACAAAATAAAAATGTTTAACGTTAAAATTTTAATTTCACTTTCACAGAAATATTAATTTTTTTTCACTTCAACAAGGTTATCGTGAAACGCAGTACCAAATCCCATATCAGTTTCTCTGCCGCAAGAGAGAAAATTGGGATTTTCTGAACCCTGCCAGCCGTTTGTTATCGCAACGCAACCTTTTTTTAACGAGAAATTAATTTTTGCAGTCAATTTTATTTCACCTCTGTCGTTGAAAACTAAAACTTTGTCGTTATTTTTGATGTTTCGTTGCAACGCATCTTGCGAATTAATGTAAATAGTTGCTTCATTGCTCAGAATTTTAATACTTTCTAAGTTGTTAAACTGCGAATGAATGCGATTTTTTGTGTTCGGCGTCAATAGATATAACGAATATTTCGAATTTTCAGGCAATTCTTGCAAATTTTCATAAGTTGGCAAAGGCGAAACATTCCAAAAATGTTCTGCTTGTTGCGAGAATATCTCAATTTTTCCTGACGGCGTATTAAATTTTAAGTCAGAAAACGCAATTTCCTCGAAAAACGGCGAAAGTTGCGGCGAATTTTTCAATTCATTTAACGAAATATTTGAAACAGAGGTTAAAATTTTTTCTAAAAAATGTTCAATATCGTTGTCTGTGGGTTTTGGAATCCCTGCTTTCTCAATAATTTCGTCAGAATAGCCGAGATTTTTTGCCAAGAGATAATAAATTTCCGTTTCTGGTTTTACTTCACCTGCAGGTTCGAAAATTTTTTGTCTCCACTGAATATACGAATGCCAATAGCCGCACTGAATATCTGATTGTTCGAAAAGATTTTTGGCAGGCAAAATTATATCGCATTCTTTTGCCGTGTCTGTGAGAAATTCTTCGACACAAACGCGAAAATCAAGAGAACGAAACGCTTTTAAAATAGTATTTGTGTCAGGATTTTGCGAGATAGGATTTCCTCTTTCGCACCAAATCATTTTCAGTTCAGGGTTTGTGATGTTTAAAATATTTTCACCGAGTTTTGCTGTAGAAATTTCTTTTCGAAAAATATTTTCAGCATTTTCTGTTGGAAAATAAGTTAATGGTTCTTTTTTGGTCGAAAAAATTTCACTTTGCAAATTTGCGTATTGAAAACCTGCTCCTTTTTTTCCGATATTTCCTGTCAAAATCGGCAAAGTCAAAATTGAACGCACGGTTTGTCCGCCGTTAGAAAATCGCTGCATTCCATAACCAACAATAAATGTTGCTGGTTTTAAATCTGAAATAAAATTCGCAAATTGATAAATAAATTCTTGCGGCACTTCTGTAATTTTCGCTGCTGTTTCGATGGAAAATTTTTTCAACGATTCTGCAAATTTCTCAAAACCCAACACATTTTTCTCAATAAAATTTTCGTCAACTTGTTGATTTTCAATTAAAAGTTTCGCAACGGCAAGAGCCAACATTGCGTCAGTTCCTGGTTTTTGTTGAATTAATAAATTAGCTCTTTCGGCAGAGTTAGTCCTTCTTGGGTCGATGACAATTAATTTCGCACCTTTTGCTTGTGCTTTTTCAATGTAAACCATTTCTTGCACATTCGTTTCTGCGGGATTTTTGCCCCACAAAACAATTAATTGCGAGTTTTCCGTTTCCCAAGGAGCATTGTGTTTATTTTCTCCCAATGTTAGTCGCACCGCCTCCAGTCCTGCTGACCAACATAAACTGCCGTAAGTTGTTGTACAACCGCCGAATAATTTCCAAAAATTCGTACTCACTCGATTCAAAAGTCCTGCCATTCCGCTTGCGGCGTAAAACAAAATGCTTTTATTTCCGTATTTTTCCTTAATATAAGTTAATTTTTCTGTTAAAATGTTAAAAACTTCTGTCCAAGAAATTTTTTCAAATTCATTTGACAAAATATTTTTTTTCAATGGAAATAAAATTCTGTCAGGATGTTTTGTTCGTTCGAGATACGTGAGTCCTTTGAGACAAGTTCCTTGTGCTGTGGTTCGATTCGCAGGATTTGGTTCAATTCTCAAAATTTCGTTATTTTCAATAACAACGTTAAAATAGCAAGTTGTATAACAATTTCGCGGGCATGTGGTGGAGTAGGTTTTCATTTTTTTAACATTTTGAAAAATAAATTCATTGACTCAATTTTCGCTTTATCTAATTGATAATCAATGTTTTGCGTTAAATAATTTAACAATTTAATTTTATCAAAATTTTGCGAAGTATTTGTATTTTCGACAGCATTTTTGATATTTTCGATTCCAAATTTGAGTGCGTTATTGAGTTTTTCGACAAAAATTGTCTCAATATTTTTTACTGACGTCCAAACTGCAAAGACAAAGGGCAAATTGGTAAATTTTTTCCATTCGTCAGCCAAATCATAGAGATAAGTATATGATTTAGAAAGAGTTAAGGCTCTGTCGCCGATGATTAGTCCTGCGGTATTTTTCTCAATAAACTGTTCATAACCTTCTTGTGCGTTGAGCCATTGCGGTTTAATTTTCCAAAAATTTTCTGCCAAAACTTTTATTAAGAGAATAGAAGTTCTGGATTCATAATCTAAGAGGATATTTTTAATTTCCGTCAATGGCACTTGACTTGCCAAAATTACTGATTTGACTTTTCCTGTTGCTCCGATGCAAAAATTCGAAACAATTTGATAATCAAGCAATTGCGGCAAAATCGCAACAGGCACAAGAGCAATATCTGTTTTTTTTGAGATTAAACTTTCCGCACATTTCGAAGGCACATCAAAATTTATCTCAAAATCGTTTTCTTTCTGTTGAAGTCCATATTTGAAAGGCAAAGAATTCAAATACGAAAGCATCGAAATTTTCATATTTCGAAATTTTTTTAATCAATTCTGTCAAATTTCGAAAAATCTGACAGAATTTTTATGAGTTTAATTGATTTTTCAAATTTTCGATATTCTCAGTGAGAGTAAGAATTTCTGTTTTTTTCTCTTCAATGGTTTTAATTGCCGTTTCGTATTGTTCGGTGAGGAATTGTTGTTGAATTTCGTCATTGATTTCGTTTTCGAGTTGTTCCTTGAGGAGTTTTGCTTGCGATTTTAACTTTTTGATTTGTTTTTCCAAATCAGCCGAAGCACCTTGCATATAATTAATTTTATACTGCATCTTAGCTTCCCAATCTTTCTTTTTGGTTCGAAAATATTCGTCAATTCGTTGATTTAACGTTTGAAACGCTTTTTGCAGTTCGATGTAAAGTTGTTCTCTGTCATCTTTGAGGAGTTTGAGATATTTAAAATCGTTTTGTATCGAAATCAAAAAATTTCGTGTTTCTTTGTATTCCGTTGATTTTTCGGCTTTTTCGAGTCCTTCTTTGAGTTTTTCCTGCAAACGAATCTTATTTTCTCTTGCCTGTTTTTCGAAATCTGTTCGTTGTCCTTCCTGTCGTTGCGTAATGATTTGGTAAGATTCCTGCAAACGTTTATAAAATTCATCTCTCTGTGTCGAAAGAAGCGGTGCATCTTTGATTTCTCGTTGCAATTCTCTAAGGGCAAGTTTAATTTGCGAGAGTTCGTTAGAATTGAGTGCTGCGTGGCAAAGAATATCAACTTTTTCCTTCAAAATGATATAATTATTTTGAAAAGCGATATTTTCGTTTTCTTTTTTCGGGATTTCTGTGGTTTCTTTTTTAAATAATTCGAAACCGCTTTGTAATTTGCGATAAAGTTCGTCGCGTTGTTGCGGATAAAGTCGCAGTCCTTTGAAATCATTTTGCACTTCGATGAGAATTTCCCATGCTTGGTTTTTCGAAAGCGTTTCATTTTTCACTTTCTCCAACGCAATGTCGATTTTTTCCTTCAAATTGACATAATTTAACGCAATTTCTTTGTCTAAATGCGTTTTTTCAGTTTCTTGCATCTGCGAGACTTTGGTAAAACACTCTTGAAGTTGGGCATAAAGTTCATCGCGCTGCTCGCGAAGCAATTTTAAACCTCGAAACTGGTTTTGCAACTCGATGAGCATTTCTTTTGTGCTTTTCCAATCGGTAGAATAATTTACAATAATTGTTGCCTCGCTGATTTTTGCTTTGAGTTGATGATAATTTCGATTAGACTCTTCGACAAATGCTTCGCGTTCTTTCTCTTGACGAGAAATTAAACGTTGAAAAGCAAGTTGTACTTCGAGAAATAACTCTTCGCGATGTTCTTTTTGAAGTTTAAATTCTTTGAAACGGTTTTGTACGTTTTTTAAAATTTCCCATGCTTCTTTTGTGTCGACAGTTTGGTCAGATTTTTTCACTGCGGCACTTATTTCTTTTTTGAAAAGAAGATAATTGGTTAAAAGTTCTTGGTCAACCATTTTTTTGAAAAATTAAATTTTTGTTTTAAAATACAAAAGTAAAGTTTTTTTGAGAAAAATAAAAATTTTTAGAAAAAAAATGAGTAAAATATATTTTTTCACAGAAAATTTATTTTTGAAAAATAAAATTACTATCTTTGCAGCCTAAAAATAAATTTATTATGCCTATTTCAAAAGAGTTATTGACAGAAAAATTAAAAGAATTTGAACACACTGCTTCAGATTATAAAAAATTATCAATTGTTGCGTGCAAAGCTAACATTGCTGTTACAATTATGGACAAAAACGGCAATTACATTTGGATAAATCAAAGTTATACCGATATATATGGTTTCTCTTTTGAGCAGCTTCTCGTAGAAAGAGGCGTCTCTATTTTCGGTCAATATACCGACCCAAATATAAAAATCTTTTTTAGCAAATGTATTTTAACTAAATCGACGGTTGTTTTTGAGTTTTATTACACAAAAAGAAATGGACAAAAAATTTGGATGCAAAGTATTCTTACTCCAATTATCGAAAACGGAAATGTGGTTCAAATTGTTGCCATCGATTCGGATATTACAAAACTCAAAGAAGCCGAAATCGAGATTCGTGTGCAGGCAGATGTTTTAAATTCAGCAAACATTAAATTAGAAGAACATCAAGAGGAAATTTTGGTGCAGTCTGAACTTTTGCGAAAGGCAAACAAAGAATTGCAAGATGTAATTTATAATTTAAAAACGCTCTCAGAAATTGGTCAACAAATTACTTCGCACCTTTCTGCTGAGAAGATTATTGATACAATTTATGAAAATGTCAGTCTATTGATGAAATCGGAGGTTTTTTCCATCGGAATTTTTAATTCGAAGCAGAATTCGCTTGAGTTTTTGGGTACTATGGAGAAGGGAAAAAAACTTTCGCCGTATAGTTATTCCTTGTCGGAGGAAAATCGTATTGCGGTGCAATGTTTTCTGATGCAAAAAGAGATAATTATTTCAGATTTTGAGACGGAATATTTAAAATATATCAAAAATCGTCTTGCTCCTGTGCAGGGCGAGTCGCCGCAGTCGTTGATTTATCTGCCTTTGAACACAAAAGAAAAGCAAATTGGGGTAATTACGGTACAAAATTTTGAGAAATACACTTATTCGTTTTATCATTTGCACTTACTTCGCAGTATTTCGATTTATGCTGCTATTGCGTTGGAAAACGCTGATAATTTTTTTCAAATTGAAAAGCAAAAACAAAATATTACTGACAGCATTTTGTACGCAAGTCGCATTCAACAGGCACTTTTGCCGTCAACAAAATTGCTTTCTGAACATTTTTCGGGATATTTTATTTATTGGAAACCGCGCGATATTGTGTCGGGCGATTTTTATTGGTTCGCAAAAGTTGATGACAACATTTTGATTACCGCAGTCGATTGTACAGGACATGGTGTTCCGGGTGCGTTTATGTCGATTCTTGGAGTTGCGTTTCTCAACGAAGTAATTTTGCAACGAAAAATTTTGCAGCCTTCCGAAATTCTCAATGAACTTCGCAAAATGGTAAAAAATGCACTTTCGAAAGATGAAAAACAATTCACTCAATCTGACGGAATGGATATGGCTTTTTGCACATTAGACCTAAACACGTTGGAATTGCAGTACGCAGGAGCGCATAATCCGCTATTTCTCTTTCAAAAAAATGAACATTTAGAGTGTAAAGAAGTTAAACCTGATAAAATGCCTGTCGCAGCACACATAAGAGACAATATTCCGTTTACGAATCATACTTTTCAACTTCAAAAAGGCGATACTTTTTATCTTTTTTCAGATGGTTATCCCTCGCAATTAGGTCAAAAACCTACGCGACAATATTCTATAAAACGTTTGCAAGAAACTTTTACAACAATTCAGAATCAAGAAATGGAGGAACAAAAAATTTCGCTTCAAGAATCTTTGTCTTTTTGGCAGACAACCATTCCTCAGTTGGACGATATTTTAATTATTGGAATAAAATTATAGAGTTATTGAAAATAAATTCGCTTCACGCGCTGCGAGATGCTTGTAAAAATTTCGTAAGGAATCGTTTGCAACTGTTTTGCGATTTCAACAACGGAGTGTTCTTTCCCAAAAACAATTACCTCGTCGCCTTCAGAAGCCGCAATTTCAGTAACGTCCAAAATACACATATCCATACAAATATTTCCCACAATTTTTGCGAAGTTGCCGTTTATCAACATTTTCCCCACGCCGTTACTCAGTTTTCGATTCAAACCGTCGGCATAACCCATCGGAATTATCGCAATTTTCATATCTTTTTCTGCGAAAAACTTTCGATTATACCCAATTGATTCGCCTTTTCGCACATTTTTTATTTGCAAAATAGTCGTTTTTAACGTACTAATATTCGCCATTTTGTCTTGATTTGTCGCACTTATTCCGTATAAGCCGATTCCGAGACGCACCATTTCGTATTGAAAATTTGTAAAACGCTCAATGCCTGCCGAATTTAACAAATGCCGCAAGGGAGAATAACCAATTTTTTCAATAATTTCCTGACTCATTTTCTCAAATTCAGGAATTTGAAACATCGTAAAATCATCAAAACGAGATTCGTCAGCCGCTGCGAGATGCGAAAAAATCGACTGAACTTTCAAAATTTTCATTTCGTTTATCTCGCGCACCAAATTTTCAATTTCAAAATCAGAAAAACCTAAACGCTTCATTCCTGTATCCAATTTGATATGAATCGAATACGTTGAAAAACCGCACTGTTTCACGGTTTTATAGAATTGCCGCAACAAATTTAAACTATAAATTTCAGGCTCTAAGTGAAACTCAATTATTGAGTGAAAACTATGAATTTCAGGATTCATAACAATTATCGGCAGCGAAATTCCTGCCTTTCGCAACTCAACACCTTCGTCTGCAAACGCAACTCCGAGATACGCAACTCGTTGATATTGCAACATTTCCGCAATCTCAAAACTGCCGTTTCCATACGAAAACGCTTTTACCATCGCCATAATTTTTGTTTCAGGTTTTAATAAATTGCGAAAATAACTCAAATTTTCGACCATTGACTCAAGATTTATTTCCAAAACCGTCTGATGATTTTTTTGCTGCAAAAGATTCGATATTTTCTCAAACTCAAAAATTTGCCCACCTTTTATCAAAACTGCTTCATTATCAAACAGTTGCGGAGAAAAATTTGTGAGAAAATCTTGCGTATTTTTCCAATATTGAAAATTGGGTAAATTGTTAAAATAATTTAAAATTTCTGTCCCGATTCCAAAAATTCTTGTCAAAGAATAATTTTGAATCATCGTATTTGCTTTGCGATATAAATTTTCACCTTTCGAAATTTGAGAAAAATCTGAAAGAATCAACGTTTTGCGAGCGTAAGGCTGTCTGTTCAATAAATCTAAGGCAATTTGCAAAGAAGTTAAATCTGCGTTATGAAAATCATTGATAATCAAACACTTATTGATGGCAGGTTTAATTTCCATTTGCATTTTTACTGCCGAAAGTTGCGAAAAAGAATCAAAATTAATGTCAGAAATCGAAAATTGACAAAGCAAAAACGCAAGACAATTTAACGCATTTTCAACTGAACCCGAATCCGTAAAAGGAATTTCAATACTTAAATACTTATTTTGAAAATTAACATTTATTAACGTTTTTTCATTCTTTTTTTCAATTTTTTCGACAAAAAAATCACTCTGAATATTTTTTTTCGTTGTCCAAGAAAAAATTTTTAACTTTTCAAAATCAGAATTTTTTGAAATCTCACTCGAAATTTCCTCAAAATCTTTGCAATAAATTAAAACTTTACAATTTTTAAATAATTTTAACTTTTCTTTAATTTTTTCATTTTTATCCATAAAATTTTCCTGATGAGCATCTCCGATATTTGTAAAAATTCCTATTTGCGGCGAGATAATTTTTTCCAAAAATTCCATTTCATTTTTTTGCGAAATTCCTGCTTCGAAAATCGCAAAATCGACATTTTCGTTCATTTGCAAAATCGAAAGCGGCACTCCAACTTGCGAATTATAACTCTTTGGACTTCGAAAAATTTTAAATTTCTCGTTCAAAAGTTGAAAAAGCCATTCTTTCAAAATGGTTTTTCCGTTGCTTCCTGTAACTGCAACTACTTGATTATCAAAGTTTTGTCTGTGAAAAGTCGCAAATTGTTGAAGTGCTTCGAGAGTATTTTTGACAAGAATAAAAACAGAATTTTCGAAATTTTGCAACGCAACAGGCAAACGATTTACCACAAAATATCGCACATTTTTTCTGTACATCTCAGACAAAAAATTATTGCCGTCATAACGCTTGCCAAGAAGGGCAAAGAAAAGAGAATATTTGTCAATAAACCAACTGCGACTATCTGTAATTATTTGATTTACAACGACTTCTGTCTCATTTTTTGACGAAGTAGAAATGATTTTTCCGTCAATAATTTGAGAAATTTGCGACAAAGAATAATGAAAATTCATTTTTTACGAGATTTCTTTTATCAACGTTTTGAGATATTTTAACATTTTATAAATTTGAAAAATATCGCTTCGCGTGGCAACAAATTCCTCACTTACCGCATAATTTTCCCCGTCCAAAACGACAAAAAACCAGTTTCGCCCAATAATGTACGCACCATAAATTGGTTTTTCGTTGCGATTTAACGTTTGTGCAGCAAGCATCGCAATGAGAAGTTGCCCCAAAGTATCAACCGTTTCGCCGCCTTCGGCTTTTTTGTACTCGTGAAAGCAAAAATACGGTGATTCGGGTTTAATATCGCCTTTTGCAATCATAAAATCGGCAATTCCTGAAACTCGAATTTTCTGAATTTTTGCAGAAAGTTTTCTGTCAAAATAAGGGCGAAATCCTCCTTCAAAAAAATCAATAGAATTGATTAATTTGCTAATAAATAACATTTTTAACTCCTCTTCGTTGAGACAATCTACTTTTTTAGACAGAAAAATTCGAAAATTTTCAAGAACGGCATTTTCAGAATCGGATAATTTTTCATTCGCAGCGAGCCAAGTTTCCAACAAAGACAAAGTTTCTGTGCGAGAAATTCCGAAATGTTTTTGAATATCTTGTCTGTCCCAAGTGCGAAAAGGTCTAATTTTCGATTTTTGTTTCGTTTTTTTCATAAAAAAAGTTAAAAAATTCTATCAAAAGTTAAAAATTCTGATAGAATTTTTGAGAAAAATGTTTTATTCGAAATAATTTTTAATTTGAAAACCACCTTCTGCGAGATATCTGTCTCGTTTCATTAATTTTAAATCGCTGTTTATCATTTCTTTAACCAACATTTTTAGGTCGTATTGAGGAATCCAACCAAGTTTTGTCCGCGCTTTTGTTGCGTCACCGATGAGAAGTTCTACCTCTGTTGGTCGAAAATATCTTGGGTCAACTTTTACTAAAATATCGCCGTTTTTCACGTGTTGACGAATATCGCGAAAAATTGGGTTGTCGCTAACATTCTTTGCTATTCCAATTTCATTTATTCCTTCGTTTTGAAATTCTATCTCAACACCGACCTCGGCAAATGACATTCGCACAAATTCCCGCACTTCCGTAGTGATTCCTGTTGCGATAACAAAATCTTCGGGTTCGTTTTGTTGCAAAATCAAATACATCGCTTTTATATAATCCTTTGCGTGTCCCCAGTCGCGGCGTGCAGAGAGATTTCCCAAAAACAATTCTTTTTGCATTCCTAACGCAATCTTGGCAACTGCTCTTGTAATTTTTCGAGTGACAAATGTTTCTCCGCGAATCGGAGATTCGTGGTTAAATAAAATTCCGTTGCAAGCAAACATTTTATATGCTTCCCGATAGTTGACCGTTATCCAGTAAGCGTACAACTTCGCACATGCGTAAGGACTTCGCGGATAAAACGGTGTTTTCTCGGACTGCGGCACTTGTTGAACGAGACCGTATAATTCGCTTGTTGATGCTTGATAAATTTTTGTTTTCGAAACCAAATTCAACATTCGCACTGCTTCCAAGATTCGCAAAGTACCGATTCCATCGGCATTGGCGGTATATTCGGGAGTATCAAAACTCACATGAACGTGACTCATCGCTGCGAGATTATATATCTCGTCAGGCTGACATTCTTGAATTATCCGAATTAAATTTGTAGAATCGGTTAAATCTCCGTAATGAAGGATAAAATTTCGATTCTCAACGTGTGGGTCGAGATACAAATGGTCGATTCTATCGGTGTTAAACAACGAACTTCGTCGCTTAAGACCGTGAACAATGTAACCTTTTTTCAATAAAAATTCGGCAAGATAGGCTCCATCTTGACCTGTTATTCCTGTGATTAACGCAATTTTCGACATTTTTTGAAAGAAAAATTTGTTAAATTTTAATTTTTAATCGTTTTCGTGTCCGATTTTTGGAGTCATCAACATATTTTCGACAAAATCTTGAATTAAATCTCTAATTTTTCGATAAGTATCACTTTTTATTTCTTGCCAAATATATTCAGACATTGTTGATTTTCCGCATTGAGGCAATTTATTTTCCAATTTTCCGCCTGTCATTTCGTTGATTTTTCTTCCATCGTGAATAATATCGGTAATTTCGTACTTAAATTCGCCTTCTTTGATATAAACAATAAAAGAATAATAAATTCTTCCGCCATCGCAAATGAAAATGCTCGTATAATGTACCTTAAAACTGCCCTTTCCTCCGATAACACCCGAATTTTCGTCTTCAAATTTTATCTCGGAATGTGGCGGCTGAAAATTTAACTCAAACCAATTTTTTGCTGTTTTAAAAAGTTCAATTTTGCTCACACTATCAACTTTTAACGTTTCTGTGAATGTAATTTTGTGAGTCAAAGTATCCACAGGGAAATTTTGTGCCGACAAAATTTCTGAAAATATTACAAAAAAAAACAATATTAACGTTTTTAAAAACATTTTAGTAATGTTTAAAACTATTGTACCCAAATTGCAATAAATAAAAATCGAAAATAGTCATTGCTGTCATTGCCTCAACAATTGGAACTGCACGCGGAATAAAACAAACATCATTTCGACCTAATGATTTAAAAATCACTTCTTTACCTTCTTTATTGACCGTTTTTTGTTCTTGCGAAATAGTCGGAGTAGGTTTAAAAGCAACTCGAAAATAAACGTTCTCGCCGTTTGTTATTCCGCCTTGAACTCCGCCGGAAAAATTTGTTTTTGTGCGAATTTTATTTTCGTCAATGAAAAAAATATCGTTGCTCTCGCTTGCCGTTTTTTGTGTGAGAGAAAAACCGCCGCCGATTTCGAAACCTTTTGCCGCAGGAATCGTAAAAATTGCCTTTGCCAGTTGTGCGTGAAATTTATCAAACGTTGGTTCGCCGAGACCTGCAGGAATATTTCTCACAACGCAAGTAATAATTCCTCCGACAGAATCGGAGTTTTTGCGTGCTTCATTGATTTTTTCCATCATTTTTTCAGAAATTTCAGAATCGGGACAACGTAAAATATCTTTCTCAATTTCGCTTTTCGAAAAATCAAAATGTTGAGATTCTTTGAGAGAAATAGTCGAAATTTGAGATGTAAAAGCAACAATTTCAATGTTTTTAGTTGCAAGAAATTGTTTAGCAATTGCTCCTGCGACAATTCTTGTTGCAGTCTCTCTTGCAGATGCTCTTCCTCCGCTTCGAAAATCTCGAAAACCATATTTTTTTTCAAAAGTAAAATCTGCGTGAGAGGGACGAAAAATTTTTTCTAAAATCTCATAATCCTCGTTATTCGCATCAACATTTCTGATGATAAACCCGATGGGCGTTCCTGTTGTTTTTCCTTGAAAAATTCCTGACAAAAACTCAATTTTATCTGTTTCGTTTCGTTTTGTTGAGTGCGGAGCAGAAATTGGTTTTCTGCGGTGCAATTCGTTGTCAATCTCTTGAAAATCAATGAGAAAATCAGACGGACAGCCGTCAATAATTCCTCCTATTGCGGCACTATGCGATTCTCCAAACGTTGTTAAACGAAATATTTTTCCAAAAGTATTTCCCATTGAATTTTGATAAACAATTTTTTTGCAATTTTCAATATTGCTGCAAATATAAATAAAAAATGACAAAAAAACAAATTTTTTAATTTTTTTATGAAAAATAACGAAAAACATTGCTATCTTTTAGAGAAAGATGGCAATGTCAAATTGTTAAATATAGTTAATTTATGTTAAAATCTTTTAGGAATAAAATTTTCTGCGTCAAGATTCGCAACGGCAACATTTTCTCCCGAATTGCAAAGCACAATAAACCCAAATTTCTCTGCCAATTCAATGCTCTCCATAGGAATAGTTAGTCCTGCCACGCCGCCAACTAATTTTTTGTCGTTGTATTCTGTGAATAATTTGCGAAAATTCGGAAATTTTCTGTCGTAAAAATCTTGCACGTCATTGAGATGAAGTTTATATTTCACTTCGATGACAATAATTGTGTCGCCGTTGTGCAAAACCAAATCATATTCGCCTTGTAACTTTTTGGTTCGTCTTTCCATTCTGTCAACTTCCTCATAAGCGATTCCGCAAAGAGAACTGCGTTGCAAAAGTGCGCGGTAGAAAAATTCTTCGGAGAAATCGCGGCTGTTGTCGGCAACGCTGCCATATAATTTCACCATTTTGTCGATTTTGGCATCCGTTTCCTGAAATTTTTTGTCAAGTTCGGCGTTGCGTTTGTCGGCTTCTGCATTGCGTTTGTCGGCTTCTGCATTGCGTTTGTCGGCTTCTTCGCTGCTTTTTTTCAAACTTGCTTCGAGGTCAGCCTTTGAGTCTGCTAATTTTTTTTCTAATTCAGCACGCATCTCTTCGGTTTTCAAAGACTGAAGGGAAACCTTCTCAAGAATATCTAAAATATCTTGAACGGTAACTTTCTTTTTTTTCATTTTGATAAAAAATTTAGAGTAAAACTTGCTGCAAAGATAAATTTTTTTTTGAAAAAAGAGTACTTTTTTTTCGAAAATTATTTTTATTTTTGTGAAAAACTTAAATAAAATGAAAAATTTGTTTGTTTCTCAGAATTGAAATAGAAAATTTGTTAAATTTTTTTTGAAAAGAGTACTTTTTTCGAAAATTATTTTTTACCTTTGCAAACTGTAATAAAGAATTTCATAGAAATTTTGTTTAAATTTTGCAAAAATAATATTTTTCTTATCAAAAATGAATTTTTTTTCGAAAAATAAAATTAATTTTTATCTTTGCAAAAAAAAATTATGAAAAAACTATTCATTTTATTGATTTATTTTTCGTTTTTGGGAAAAATTCTCGCACAAAATAGCGAAATGCGAGGTGTTTGGGTCGCAACCGTTTCTAATATCGATTTTCCTTCAAAACCCAATTTGCCCGCAGAAGCTTTGAAAAGAGAGATTAACGATATGCTAAACTTTTATCAAAATGTCGGTATTAACGCAATATTTTTTCAGGCACGTCCCGCTTGCGATGCGTTTTATAAGTCGAAAATTGAACCGCTTTCGCAATTCTTGGTCGGCAAACAGAGAATGGCAAAAAATGACGATTTCGATGTCTTAGAATATCTCATCGAGCAAGCACACGCACGCAATATCGAGTTGCACGCTTGGCTGAATCCGTACAGAGTCTCAAACTCTAAAAAAACTTCTTTCGACAATTTTCATATCGCTAAAAAACAGCCAAATTGGGTGGTTGAATATGCGGAAAAATTGTATCTCGACCCAGGAATTCCTGCGGTGAGACATTATGTGAAAGAGATTGTAGTTGATATTGTCTCTCGTTACAATGTTGATGGAATTCATTTTGACGATTATTTTTATCCATATCCTGAACGAAAACAAGAATTTTTCGATGACGCCTCTTTCGACAAGTATGGAAAAGGAATGCCTGTTGAGTTAAAACCAAATTGGAGACGCAAAAATGTTGACTCGTTGATTTTTTTAGTGCATAGCGAAATTAAACGTTTAAAGCCGTTTGTGAAATTTGGAGTTTCGCCCTTTGGGATTTGGAGAAATAAAACGCAAGACCCCGACGGTTCAGAAACTAATGGTTTCTCCGCCTATGACGGCATTTTTGCTGACGCACAAATGTGGTTGATGAATGGTTGGGTCGATTATGTTGCTCCGCAAATTTATTGGAACATCGGACATAAAAATGCCGATTTCGAAATTCTTGTAAAATGGTGGAAATCACATAGTTATGGAAAACACGTCTACGTTGGAATGTCGGTTTCTTCAATATTGACTGACAAAAATAATTCTGCTTGGCAAGAATTGAGTCAAATTCCGAATCAAATTCGTATTTCTCGAAAATATAATGAAGTGAAAGGAATAATTTTGTACAGCTCAAGGGCATTGGTGCAAAACCCAAACGGCGTTACCGATTCGTTGCGAGATTTGTTTAAAACCGAAACTGCTGCTCCGCCGATGTCTTGGCTCGATAATATTCCGCCTGCGGCTCCGATTTCGCTGCAACAGACAAAAGTCAAAAATGAAATAATTTTGTCTTGGGAAAAAGGTGATACAACTTCGATTCCGCCGCAAGATTCGGCTGTTTCGTTTGCAGTTTACCGTTTCAAAGGTGAAAAACCACAAAAAATCGAGAAAAACAGTTTAGTTACTTTGACAAAAAATCGATATATTCACATTCGAAATAAAAAATGGGCAATATTTAAGAAAAAATATGTCTATGTCGTTACGGCATTCGATAAAAATGGCAACGAAAGTATTTTGAGTCGTCCTATTGTTATGAAAATCAAGTAGTAACGTTTTTATGAAAACTTATATTTTTTTATTTCTGAACATTTTTTTTCAACATTGTAATGCTCAACAACAAAAATTTTCGGGTATGGAAAATTTAAAAAATCGCAAACCTGTCGTTGCAGGGCGTTTTTATTCCGCCGATTCCGTTTCGCTTCGCAACGAATTAAAAACGTACTTCTTAAGTGCCGCACCGCAAAAATCGAAAAATACGTTTGCGATAATCTCGCCGCATGCGGGCTACATTTTTTCGGGACAAATCGCCGCCGATGCGTTTAATCAAATTGATTCGGAAAAAAATTTCGAGACAATTTTCATTATTGGTTCGTCTCATACCTCAAGATTTTCGGGTGCTTCGATTTATGCAAGCGGAAATTTTCTTACTCCCATCGGTGAAGTGAAAGTTGATGTTGCGTTAGCAAAAAAATTGATTAGTGAAAATTCGATTTTCAATTCAGACACAACGCCGCATCTTGAGGAGCATAGTTTAGAAGTGCAGCTGCCGTTTTTGCAATATTTTCTCAAAAAAGATTTTAAAATTATTCCGATAATTTTGGGTGAAAACAGACCTGAAACTTCGAAAAAAATTGCAGAAGCGTTAAAACCATATTTTCACTCGAAAAATTTGTTTGTCATTAGCAGCGATTTCTCCCATTATCCCAATTATTCCGAAGCGAATAAAGTTGATAATTTAACAGCCGAATCAATATTAACTCTTTCTCCGAATAAATTTATTGAGACATTGAAATGTAATGATACGTTGAAAATCAAGCAGTTAGCGACCAGTGCGTGTGGCTGGTCTGCCATTTTAACTTTGTTATATTTGTGCGATGAAAATTCTAACATTGAACCTTTGTTGATAAATTACAAAAATTCGGGTGATACAAAATTTGGTGAAAAAAATAGAGTTGTTGGTTATTGTGCAATTTCTTTTGGGTTAAAAAATGTTGAAAATTCGACAGAATTTTCTCTGACAGACAAGGAAAAGAAAATTTTGTTAAAAATTGCTCGTTCAACAATCGAAAATTTTGTTAAAAATGGGAAAATCGCAGAAATTGATACGACAGAATTTTCAAATTCGTTAAAAATTCCTTGCGGAGCGTTTGTTACGTTGCGAAAAAACAAAAAACTTCGAGGCTGTATTGGCAGATTTAACCCGACAGAGCCGTTGTATAAAGTGGTGCAGCGAATGGCAATTTCCTCTGCAACGGAAGATTACCGTTTTCAAAAAGTTTCTCCTGACGAAATAAAAGATTTGCACATTGAAATTTCTGTGCTTACTCCGATGAAAAAAATTGCGACTATTGATGAAATAGTTTTGGGAAAACACGGAATTTATATCAAAAAAGGAAATAACGCAGGAACATTTCTGCCGCAAGTTGCCACCGAAACAGGCTGGAACAAAGAGGAATTTCTCGGACATTGTTCGCAAGACAAAGCAGGAATTGGTTGGTCGGGATGGAAAAATGCAGAAATTTTTATTTACGAAGCACTCGTTTTTGAAGAGGAATAGCAAAAAGTGTTGTCTTTTTCTAAAATGGCAACACTCAATAATTTTATTTGAAAACCATTTTTGCCTCCGTCTTGACAATATTTTGCAAAACACCCAAAAGTTTAGGTAAATCTGCGAGGTAATAAAATTTATTGTCCCAAAAAATCTCGTTATTTTGATATTTCAAAAAACGCCACACATCGCCTGTTGTCGTTGCACCGAATAAAATCTCTGAAGGATAATTTTCTCTCTCGTTAAAAATTTTTGCCCCAACAACTTGTGCTGATGCTTGAATTATTCCGCTATCTAAATCTTGCTTTTTTGCCTCTGTGATACAAAAAATCGGCGGCGAGACAAAATCTTTCGAGCCGCTGAAGGCAAACAAAAAATCGCATTCGCCGTTTAAACCAAGAGAAACATCAACATCAAGATTCATTCCCGAAAGAATCGAAAACAAATCTTTGTTTATTAATTGCTCGTTTAACATTGCAATTTCTGTCAAGATAGGATTGATGACTCTCTCAGAACGGGCTTTTTCGTTGCAGAATCCCATTTTTTCTGATTTCTTTAACGAAGAAATTAACCATTTTGAAGGTTTTTTTCGCTGAATATTAGAAAATAAATTTGTGTTTTTAAATTTTACTCCAAATTTATCTTCCAAATCTTTCTTCGAAAAATTACTGTATACCATAATTGTCAAGTTTTATTTAAAAACAATTTTTGCCTCCGTCTCGACAATATT
>DYQK01000002.1:25806-47165 GCA_020719385.1 Rikenella microfusus
CCATAATTGTCAAGTTTTATTTAAAAACAATTTTTGCCTCCGTCTCGACAATATTTTGCAAAACACCCAAAAGTTTAGGCAAATTTGCGTGATAATAATATTTTTTATCTAACGTAATTTCATTATTTTCAAATTTCAAAAAACGCCAAACATCACCCGTTGTTGTTGCACCGTACAGCGTTTCTAACGGAAATTTTTTCATCTCATTAAACATTTTTGCCCCGACAACTTGTGCCGCAGCTTGAATGATTCCTGCTTCTAAATCTTGTTTTTTTGCTTCAGCGATACAAAAAATCGGAGGAGCAAGAAATTCTTGCGTGCCACCGAAGGCAAACATAAAATCGCACTCGCCATTTAAACCAAGCGAAACATCAACATCAAGATTCATCCCCGAAAAAATCGAAAACAAATCTTTGTCTACCAAATCTGCATTTATTGAAGCAATTTCTGTTAAAATTGGGCTAATTATCCGTTCTGAACGAGATTTCTCGTTCCCAACACCCAATTTCCCATTCTTTTTTATTGAAGAAATTAACCATTTTGAAGGTGTAATTGTTCGAAAAGTCGAAAATAAATTGGAATTTTTAAATTTTATCCCAAATTTATTTTCCAAATCAGCGAAAGTTAAATTACTGTATGCCATAATTTTCAAATTTTTTACAAAGATACAATTTTTTTTTCAAAAAACAAAATTCTCGTTAAAATTTCCCTCCAACAACGCAAACTTTTTTAAAAATTTTCACATCTCCTTGTAAATCAAACACTTCGAGGAACAAAACATAAATTCCCAAAGGTGCTTTCAGATTCGAATTATCAAGACCATCCCAAGTTAAATCGCCCTCGGTGCCAAGCAAATTATTGCGACACAAATTCCGTATTTCTCTACCTTTGCTGTCAAAAATTTTTATATTTGCCACATAACCTGACTCCGAAAATTTATAATGAATAGTTAAAACATCTTGAAAACCATCATTATCGGGAGAAAAAACTTCAGGACTAACATTAATTTCATCGCTTTGCTGTGAATTTTCTGTAAATTGCGAATTTTCTAAACCAGGCGTTGCATAACCAACAATCGAAGACGCAGAATGCCAATTATTTTTATCACCCGTAACTCGTTGATAATTCAAACGTTCCAAACTTACTCCTTTTGTTTCATCTAAAAGTGCAAAATGAAAATTTTGATAATATGAAAATTTGTCAACAATTTTTTTCGTGTGCGAAGAAATTGAAATTATACCTTTTTCAGCCGACAAAGAGGGCATCTCTGACACTAAAACAAATGTTTTCGCATCGCAAGTTTTATAAAAATTCGTTATTCCTGAAGCAGATTTCGTTAAAATTTTAAACTCTTTTGGGAAAAATAATTGCGATTCTTTGCAAATTTGCACCCATTTCACACTCGACGAATCTGAACTTTGCACCGCAAAAAAAATATCTTTTAAATTGAAAACTTTTTGCGAATTGTTATACAATTCTATAAAATCTGTGCCATTTTCATAAGAATCAAATAAAACTTCATTAATGATAACATCCAGAGAATCAACGATTTGCGGAATCGAAAATCGAAATTTATTGTCAGAATCAACTTTATTTCCTGAAAAATCTTCGATATTTTTCAAACTCAAAAAGTAAATTTCACCGACAACAAATTTTTTCGAAAAATACAACGTACTTTTCTGAAAATATGGCGATTCTTCTTTCACAAAAACAGGTTTAAACTCTTGATTATCAACAACATAATTTAACAAATTTGCAAGCGAAACACTATCTAATGATTCGTTAAAAAACAATTCCAAAACTGAATCGTTGAGAAAATTAATATTTCTCAAAAACGGCAAAATTTCGTCAGGATTCGAAGACGCAACAGAATTTTTTCGACAAGGAGTGCCTCCCGAATTGTCTTGCGAAGCAGTCCAATTATTTTCGTCATTACAAAAATTTTTCGAATCAATTCTCTCAAGCGAAAAACCGCCATCTTTTTTTTGCGAATCCGCATACCAATCTTCATTAAATTCCAAAAAATCAATTAAATTTCCGTTTTGCGTTTCCAATTTCAAAAAATCACTCGTGTTATTGATAGACAAAGTCGAAACAGGAATAATATTGCAATTTGAAAATAACGAGGTATCAATTCGGGAATCAAGAATTATCGCAAAACCATTCGGTGCTAACTCTCCAATTATCAACTCTTTACGACTTTCTCCGACAGTCAAAAACCAACCCGAAAGGTCAAGAGGAAAATTTGTATTGTTAAACAATTCGATATATTCTACTTCAGGAAGTCCAAAATCGGCACTTGGTTCTGTCATTATCTCGTTGATAATGACATCGTTACGTTTTGCAGAATAAAAAACAACCAATTTTTCAGTTTTCGAAATAAAATTTCCATTCTCGTCAGCAATTTTTTCTAAAACCAACGTATCAAATTGAGTAAAATTTTTCTCGAACTGCAAATGTATCAACGACTTATCGCGAGAATCTTGCACCGCAAAACTCGGATTTTGTGAAATTTTTTTCAAAAAATAATTTTTCTTTTGCACCGCACTCAACGAATCGGTAAATTCAGAAAATTTTATTGTCAGTTGATTTTTTGACTTAACTTTTACTTTTAAAACTCGAATTTGAGAATGCGAAAAAGTTTTTTCTGTCGTAACTATTTGATTTTCACAGAAATCCTTAACATTTCGAATTGTCAAAGTGTAAAGCGAATCGTTGAAAAATTGCTTTTCAAAAATTAAATAAATCAAATTTTTGTCTTCAGAATCGAAAAGAATAGTTTTTGGAAACCCAATATTTTTATTTACCTCAAAATTTTGCACCGTAACAGTTTGATTATTAAGCGGTTTCGAGAAATAAACAGACAATTTTTTTGATGACAAAACAGAAATTTCTTTCACCCATGGCGACAAAGTATCAATGTTGGGTGCAAAAACAGAATTCTGCCGCGCAGGCGTACCTCCTTGAATATCAACACTTTCCCGCCAATTTGTTCCTTCACCGCAAACATTTCGGTAATCAATTCTCTCAAGCGACCAACCACCATTTTGTTTCTCAATATTTCTGCACCAAGAATTAGAATAATTTACAAAATCAACGAAATTGCCCGATTTATCAAGCAAAATCAACGACTCAGAACTCGTTGATAAATCAGATTCAGAAATTAAACTCAATGTATCACCGAAATTTGAAAATTGCTTTGCACCTTCTAATGTTGTGATAATCAAATAGTTATGTGCTTTCACTTTTCCATAGCGAAAAGTTTTTTTCGTACTCGAAATTTGCAGCGAAAAATCTGACAAATAAATATCAAAATCTGTAGAATTAAAAATTTCAATGTAAGGAAAAGCGGGCAAACCAACAGGAACAGGACTAATATCGAACATTAACTCATTGATAATCAAATCGAAACGTTTAATTTTGTAATAACAAAACGGAATTTTCGAAGTATTTATCGCAAAATTATTTCTGTCTTTGATATTTGCGATAATTAACGTATCTCTTTGTTTTTCAACGAATTCCGTAGAAAATTGCAAATGCACAACAGACGAATCTTTTGCGTCAAGAATTGCAGAAAACGGTTTTTTATTACCAAAAATTTTATAATTTTCAACATTTTCTGCCGAATTTTTTTCAACTTTTTCTGAAAAATACAATTTTATTTGCGTTGCACTTTTTATCTCAAAATCTTTCAAAAACAACGATTTATAAACAAATTTTAACGAAGTTTCAGGAATAATATTGCCACATAAATCTTTGATATTCAACACTTTAAGAGATTTTTCTATGTTATTTTCGAAAAAATTCTCAAAAATTAAATGTACAACTTTTGGATATTCGCCTTCGTAAAAAATTTTCACAGGATTTGAAGTTTCTAAAATAAAATTTAAACTCGTAAGTGTTTGATTATTAAGATGTTTGTTGAAAGTTAAAACCAAATGATTCGCAGATTCTGTTTTGAGAGACAAAATTTTTATTTCGCTTGTGTCGCGATTTGTTTTTTGTACAGAATTTTTGCGTCCAGGCGTTCCACCTCTGTAATCGCTTGATACACACCAATTTAACGATTCGCTGCAAGCATTTGTCGCATCAATTTTTTCCATCGAAAAACCGCCGTCACTTTTCGATTTATCTTTGTAAAAATCTAAGGAATACGAAACTTGAGAAATAATTTTTTGCTGTTTGTCCTTGAAAATCAACGTTTTACCAGAACTCGAAAGTTCTGTTTCTTTTAAAATTCCAACAACATTTCCGTAAGGCAAAAATTTCGAAACAGATTTTTCTGTGCAAATTATCAAAAAACCATTCGGTGAAATAGTCGTATTTGCGGGCAAAATCGCAGGATTCCCGCTGCCAATTATCAACGAAAAATCGCTCAAAGACAAAGAATAATTTGTATTATTCACCAATTCTATATATTTCTCGGCGGGCAAACCTTCGGGCAGCGGAGAAATATCGCACATAATTTCGTTAAAAGTTATGTCGTTAAATTTTATTTTGTAATGCAAAAACTGCAACGTAACTGATTGAATTTCAACGTTATAGAAATCTTTAACTTTCGAAATATTTAACGAATATGGTTGTTTTTCGACAAAACTTTTCGCAAAAATTAAATGCACTAAACTTTTATCAACAGAATCTCGAAAAACAGAATAAGGTGAGTTAATATTATTGTTAACTTTGTAATTATCAACGAGTTGCGATGAAATAGAATCAACATTTTTCGAAAATTTTATATCTATTTGATTCGCAGAAATCACAGAAATTTTCGATACAGAAAAATTTGTGTAAACAAAATTTTTTGTTTGAGAAATCATTTTGTTATAACTCGTATCTCTCACATTATCAACGACTAACGAATAATTTTGTCCGTTATTAAAATTTATTGAAAAAGTTAAAAGCACAGAATTTCGCAAAGAATTTTCAAATTCTACTTTTGTTGGATTTAAACTTTCGTTTAATTTGTAATTCGTTGATAATAAAGCACTTGCAGAATCCAATTGTTCAGAAAATTTTACACACAAAAGATTCGGTTTTCTTGCCTCAAGCGTATCAATTTGCGGCGGAATTCTGTCAGGAATCGGCATTCCAATGTAAATATCGTCCAGCCACAACCAACCTGCACGCGAGGCGGTATATTCAAAAACTAAACCGCAATATTTAACTTCTTGAAAATCAACATTATAAGACGTTCCTGCGGAAGTTAAATGTTCGAAAATTCCTGTATTGTTGTACTTTAATTCCCAAATTCCGTCTTTTGTTCGCAAAATTTCTATTGCCGCAATTTGATTTTCACTCCAGTCAAGATTCGAGGTAATCAAACTTGTTGGAGTGCCATTTTGCACTTTCCAAAGCGTCAATAAATCCGAAGAACCGCTAAAATCAACGCCTACGGCATAACCATTCAACGTTATTGAGTGTAAATTTGAGTCATTTGCAAACAAATAAAACCAAAATTTATTCGTACTCGAAGGGTCCCATTCGCCATTTTTAATTTTAAATCTCCAAATTGTATTCTGTTGAAAATCAATGTTTTGCAATTTATGAGAAATAAAACTTTTCCCATTTCCTGAATTATGTTTTAACGAAAAATTACCGTTAATTGCTTGAAAATCAGAGAGTTGCCAATCTTGAGAGTTAAACCAATTTTCTAAATTTGTATTTTCAAAATTTTCGTTAAAATAAAATATTGATTCGGAACAAGTTATTGAATTGCTCAAAATTTCGTTATTTTGCAAATTTGTAGAAGCGGCTTTGAGTGAGAAAGTTTCTGCCGTATCATATTGTAAATCAATGAATTGACAAATTCCTTGCGAAAAATTTTTCGTTAAACTTGTTTTCGAAGTTAAATGTCCGTTTCCTGTTGATAATGAAAGAGTTACAGAATTATTGAAATCTTTATCTGTGTTAAAAAATTCATCAACAGCAGAGATTTTAACTTGAAAATCGTTGAAAATCAAAATGTTAGTCGGAATAAAAGAAAATTGCAATTGTTTCGCAACAATTTCGGTTTGAAAAATATTTGAAGTGACCGAATTTTCGAATGTTTTCGCAAAACCAGATCCCGAAATATCGGCAAAAAATCCGTGAGAAATCGAATCTATTTTTATTTGAAAAATTTTTTTATCCTCAAGTTGCGTTTTAAAAGTTACTCCAAAAGTTATTTCTGTTTGCGAATGATTTGGAATAATCAAGGAATTTTGCGGCAAAAAAACTTCAATAAAGTTAGAATCGATTTTCACGGAGTCAATTGAAACGGAATTTTTATTTTGAAAAAGAGAAATATTCTCTATAATATTTTTGTAATTCGTTGAATTTGAAGTAGTTGCATAAAATTTCATTTTCGAAACTTTTGTCGGCAAAGAATCTTGCGTTCCAAGGTCTTTTATCAAAAATTTAAAAATTTCGAAACTTTGCGAAGGAAAAATTTGCGTTCCTGCAATTTGCGAAGGAGGATTTAACACCTGCGAGGTATTGTCATTTTGATTTTCAACAGAAATTTCACCAAAAATTTGCAAAGAATTGTCGTTAATTCGCCAAGTTCCAACAGAAGATTCTGCGGAATAACCGAGAAAACGAATGTACAAAGTTTCGTTTCCGTGAATTTCGATGTTTAAATTTGTGATATTTCCGTCTCGTTCCAAATCATTATCGGGAATTGTAACTTCAGAAATTGTTGTAACGTTTGAAAAATCAAGGTTTTTCGAATATTGAACCTGATAATTTAGTATTCCTGACAAAGAACGTCTTTCAGAAAAACGAATTTCTGAAATATTTAATTTGTAAGAATTTTTTGCAGAAATCGAAATTTGAAAATAATCTGCCGAATCGAGAGTTGTCGCACTCCATTGCGAGGCAGCCGCACCCGATGAGGAAAAAGAAATATCAGAAATTCCTGTTCCTTTAGTGAAATTTCCTGCTTCGAGAGCAGAATTTACATTCGAAGGCAAATTATTTGTTGTCAAATTCCATTGAGCAACTTGCGAAAACAAAACTTTCGCAAAAAAAATATAGAAAAAAATGAGAAAAACTTTTTTCATAATTTATTTTTCGTAAAAGTGCATTTCAGTAAGATAATTGAACGCTTTTTGTGGCACAAAAAATCGCATATCTTTTTTTTCTTTGATAGATTGTCGAATAAAACTGGACGAAATATCCATTTGCGGAGCCGAGACAAAAGAGATATTTTTATGTTTTTTCCATTCTTTTGCTTCATAATTTGGTCGGGGATAAACCAAGATTTTGTAATATTTTAACAAAATTTCGTAATTTTTCCATTGCGGCAAATTCTCAATATTATCTGAACCCATTATCAAAATAAACGAATTTTTAGGATATTTGTCCTGCAAATAAGTCAAAGTGTCGATGGTGTAAGTTGGTTTTGGCAGGTGAAACTCAATATTTGAGACTTGATATTTCTGCGAATCTTCCACGGCGAGACGCACCATTTCAAAACGGTGATGTTCGGCGAGCAAAGAACTCTTATTTTTCAACGGATTTTGCGGACTAACAACGAACCAAAGTTGTTCAATGTCTGTAAATTCGACAAAATAATTTGCAATTGCCAAATGTCCGATGTGAATTGGGTTAAATGAACCAAAATATAGCCCGATTTTTTGTGCTTTCATAAAAAAATGTGTTATAAAAATGAAATTTACTCTTGAAAAATTTGTAAATTTTCAATTCGTTCAAAATGTTTTCGATTCAAAGTAGCAACGATAAAATCATATTGCAATGCAGTTGCAGCAATTAAAATATCGCCAAATTCAATAAGTTTATTTTTGGAGCGTAGATTCAAGTATATTTCGCTTGCTAATTTTGCAGTTTCAAAGTTAAAATCAATGATTTCTATTTCATTACACAAAATTTCAATATCTTTTTTTTTACTCTCACTTTTCGCTCCATTATACAATTCGAAAATCGAAATAACAGAAATTGACAATTCGTTACTCTGAAATAGTTTAACAAATTGCGTATTTTGTTTATTTGGACTTCGCAAATATTCAATCATTATTGAGGTATCAACTAAAATTCTTTTATTTTCCATTGGTTAATAAAATTTCGACTTTCCTGAATTTGTTGTATCTCTGTTTCATCCCAAACAGAAATAGAGAGCAACCTCTTAAGACGTTCACTTTTATCAAAAGAACTTTTTTTCTTTGTTTGAAACAAGGGAAAATCGCACAAAGGCAAAATTATCACTTCAACTGATTTGTGATAAAACGATTTCGGCAAATCAATAATTATTTGATTATTTTGCACTGTGTAAATATTTCTCAATACTTGCATATTGTTTTTGATTTTTAAATTTTGCAAATATAATTTTTTTATTTTTATTTTCAAAAAAATATTTGCGAAAAGTTTGTTTTTTCAAAAAAAATTCTTTACTTTGCATAAAATTTATAAAAAAAACTATGTCAGTCAGAAAAATTTTTACAATTATTTTTACTTTGAGTATCTCAATTTTGATTATTTTAGGTTTTTTCGCTTTTTTGATGTTACAAAATCAAAAAATGTTGGTCGAAAATGAGGAAATTCGAGATAAATCAGTGAAAATTGCCTTAGAATTGAAGCAAAGTTCTGAGGATTTAACAAATTTTTGTCGCACTTATGTTGTAACTCAAAATGATATTTGGGAGAAGCGTTATTGGGAAGTGCTTGATATTCGGAATGGTAAAAAGTCTCGTCCTGATGGGAGAACTATTTCGCTGCAAGACAGTATGCGGAAATTAAACTTTACTGACGAGGAATTTGCGAAGTTAAAAGAATCAGAACAGAATTCTGATGATTTGGTTTGGACAGAAACGATTGCGTTTAACGCAGTGAAGGGCAAATTTGATGATGGAAAAGGACATTTTACCGTTATTGATACGCCGAATCTTGAGCATGCGAGAGAAATAATGTTTGATGAGAAATATTACTCTGATAAGGCAAAAATTATGCAGCCGATTGAGGAATTTGTTAAAATGATGGAAAATCGCACTCAATCAAAAATTGATAAATTGAATGATAGAGAAATATATTATCTAATTGTTGTTATTTTTTTGATAATTTTGTTAATTTTTGTTAATTTTATTTCTTTTCATTTCATAAAAGTAAATGTTTTAAAACAACTTGGAGCTGAACCTGTTGAAATGCAACGAGTTGCTGAAGAAATTGCGGGTGGAAATTTAAACATAGAATTAAAAACTTCGTTTCGTGATGAGTCGGGAATTTTTGCTTCGATGAAAAAAATGACTCTGAATTTGAAAAAAGTGGTTGAGTCGATAAAAAATCATTCTGAAAATTTGGCAAATGCGAGTGTTCAAATTGCGTCTGCGGCACAATTAATTTCTCAAAATGCTTCGGAGCAAGCCGCTTCTGTAGAGGAGATAGTTTCGTCAATAGAGGGAATAATGGCAAGCACGAATCAAAATTCTGAAAATGCCCAAAAAACTAAAAATGTAATGTTGACCGCTGTCGAGGAAATGAAAAAAGGCAAAGAAGCAACCTTGAAAACGAAGATTGTTATGGAAGATATTGCCGCCAAGACATCAATAATCAACGAGATTGCGTTTCAAACGAACTTACTTGCTCTCAATGCTGCGGTCGAGGCGGCAAGGGCAGGTGTTGAGGGAAAAGGTTTTGCTGTCGTAGCTGCGGAGGTGCGAAAATTAGCTGAGAGAAGCGGAATAGCAGCGAAGGAAATAGATAAATTTTCGAAACAAGGAATATCAGTTTCTAATTTTTCAGAAGAGGTATTAGCAGAAATTACGCCTCAAATTCGAAAAGTCGCAGAATTGATTCAGGAAATAGCCGTTTCGAGTAATGAGCAAAATTCAGGTACAACTCAAATTAATACCGCTGTTCAACAATTAAATTTGGTTACGCAAAAAAATGCTTCTACGGCGGAGGAACTTTCCACGGATGCGGAGGAACTTTCCACGCAAGCAGAAAATTTAAAAGAACTTATCACTTTTTTTCATTAATTTTTGTTTATTTGTAAATTTTTCGTATATTTGCAAGTCTTATTTTTGAGGCAAAATTAAACGCATAATATGTTTTCTTTTTTTTCAAAACAAAGAAAGAACGGAAAGGTTTGTATCTTTTTCTTGTCATTTTTCTAAATTAAATAGACTTTTCTTTCAGGTAAAAAATTATTTTTTTACCTGATGAGGTGTTTTCTCTAAAATAAAAAGATTATATTTTATAAAAAAATACGGTTTTTTATTCTAAAAAAACATATAAAAAAGCATTTTTAACCAACTTTTATGAAAAATAAATTATTTACCCTAATTTTTCTTTTGGGGGTTTTGTCTTATGGATTTTCGCAAGAATCAAATTTCAATTACACCATTATCACAAATGGCTGTCAAATTGCTACTTATCGCTTCGAAGATATGTCGAAGGATGCAGGTGGAAATTTGATTTCAAACAAATCGGAATGGTATTATACGTGGAGTTTCGGTAACGGAAACGGAATTGTTAGGTCACAAGGAAACGACCCACTAATTTTTAATCCTGAAGCAAGTTATGGCGAACCAGGACTTTACACCGTAACTTTAACTATCGATAAAAATAATCCTTCGCAACAATATACCGTCAGCAAAACGGTTGTTGTTTATAAACCCTCGACGCCTGATTTTGTGGCAGATATTATTTCGGGTTGCGTGCCGCTAACGGTCAGATTTACCGATATGACAAGCACAACCGATACATTAGTCGGCGATAATAAGGTTTCTTGGCTGTGGAACTTCGGCGATGGGAGTTCTTCGAATTTACAAAATCCTACACACACCTACACAAACGCGGGAAGTTTTCAGGTAACTCTCACCATTGGGACAAGAGGCGTCAGTGGTGACGTTTGTTCAGGAACAACGGCAAAGAAAAATTATATTGTCGTCAAGCATTCGCCGACAGCAGCGTTTAATTTGGGAAATGCACCTGCTTGTAATATTCCGTTTTTGGCAAGTTTTAACAACAATTCGACAATTACGTCAACACCTTTGCCCGCAGGGATTATTTCGTCATATCAATGGACTTTTTATGACAAAGACGGTTTTACGGTTTTGGGAACTTCCTCAGGTGCTTCAGGAACACAAAATTATGTCGATTATGGTTATTACAAAGTAAAACTGAAAGCCATTTCTGCGGAAGGTTGTGCGGATTCTGTAATTATTCCGAATGTTGTTGTTTTGCGTCCCGATTCGGCAGATTTCTCTTTCACAGCAGGAAGTATTTGCGAGAATACTTCGGTTTCGTTTTTTGACAATTCATCGGTTGGAGAAGTTTCGTGGAGTTGGGATTTTGGTGATTTAACTTCTTCTATATTGGAAAATCCGACACATACTTATTCCGCAGCAGGAACTTATGTTGTTACTTTGAGAACGACTTTCGACAACGGTTGTGTGCGAACAAAATCGAAACAAATAACAATTTTACCCAAACCAGAAGCCGATTTCAATATTGTTCCTGCCTCAGGACTTTGTAAACGACCCATAACATTCAATTTTATTCCTTCAGATGCAACTTTAACCTCGTATTATTGGAATTTTGACGACCCCGCAACGTGGGGCGGTGGAATAAGTAACCAAGTTTCTCCTAATTTTACATATAACGATTACGGAAGTTATGATGTTTTGTTGAAAGTTGTTGATGCAAATGGTTGTCAAAATGAGGTAACAAAGAATGTTCCGATAATTAAACCAACAGCAAGTTTTAATATTGTGACTCAACCAAGCGGCTGCGCACCTCAAAATATTGTTTTTCAGAGTACAAGCACAGCAAATGAAGTGATTACTTCTTGGGAATGGTTCTTCGATGGAGTAACAAATAGTGGAAATTTAGGTCCCAATGTTACTCACACATATACAACATCAGGAATTTATGATGTGAAATTAAAAATTACAACAGTAAACGGTTGCACTGACTCAATAACTTTGTTTCATGCAATACAAATTGGGCAACTTCCTGTGATAAATAGTGTTTCTGTTAGTCGAAATGGTTGTCGAATGGATGCTTTCGGAAACGGAATAACTTTTATACCCAATTTTGACCCGCTTTCTCCGACTCCAGATAGTATTGTGTGGATATTTGGTGACGGCGGCACAACTTCAATAGGAATGCCACCGTTTAATACGGAATATTTTTATCAAACAACGGGCGATCATTTAGCAAGTGTGCGAGTGTTCAATAATGGCTGTGAATTGATATATAATTTGCCTGCCGTTGTTCATATTGATGGTCCAATAGCGAGTTTCACGGCTTCGAATCAAGGTGTTGGGTGTACTTCGAGTCCCGATATTACGTTTAACAATGTCGGAAGTACTTTGGGAAATACAGGAACAACTTTGTTTATTTGGGATTTCGGTGACGGCACCATTGATACCTTACCGCAAGGCTCTGCAATTTCTCATCATTACAATAATCCTGGCGATTATATCGTAAGAATGACAACAACAAACTTGCCCGCAGCAGGCGGCTGTACAGATTATATCGAATCGGCAGTGCGAATTACGTTTTCGCAAGCAGGTTTTACCACGTCACCAAATCCTGCAAATTCTTGCGGAGAAAATGCAGTTTTATTCCGAGATACCTCAATAACAACTCCAAACGGAAGAATTGTGCGATGGATTTGGGACTTCGGTGACGGTTCACCTTTACAAATACGTACTTCAAACGCCGATTTCACTCACACTTTCACGCCGAGAGATTTGCCTTATCAAGTTTATTTAACTATCGAAGAAGAAGACGGTTGTACTTATACCTCAGCAGCGACTAACGTTATCATTCGGGGACCGATTCCTGATTTTTCGACTAATCCTGCTTCTGTGTGTTTTGGTTCAGAAATGCAATTTACAGATTTATCGATTCCGATTTTAGATACAAGTGACATTGTTGCTTGGACTTGGAACTTCGGTGATGCCGCTTCGGGAGTCAATAATGTCAGTACAATTCAAAATCCGAAACATTTATTTTCAGATACAGGAACTTATAACGTAACATTGACCGTTCAGGATAATAATCATTTACCTTTTGCTTGTCACTTTTCAATAACTAAACAAATTCAAGTACTATCTGCACCTGTTGCAAATTTCACAACAACAAGAGAGAAATATTGTACTCACGACCCTGGACCAATACAATTTACAAACACTTCAACAGGTGGCGGCACTCTTGCGTATAATTGGGATTTCGGCGATGCAGGAACATTGACAGGCACAAATGAAAACCCAAGATTCGAGTATAACACAGACGGAGTCAGAACGGTACAATTAATTGTTACCTCAACAAGCGGTTGTCGAGATACTGCAACAAAAATTATTACCACCGTTACTCCTGCAATTTCTGTTATTCCGAGTCCGAGAACGGGCATTGCTCCGCCGTACAGATACAATTGTCCGCCAGTGAACTTGAATTTCACTCTTACACCTCAAGGTGGAGTAACATTAACAAATTTTATTTGGGAATTTGGTGACGGTGATTTTGCTTTTGTGCAGAATCCTTCTCATACCTATTCTTTTCCTGGTGATTATAATGTAAAAGTTCTTGCAAACACTGACGCTGGTTGTACGTTAAACGCAGATTTAGGAACATTTATTACCGTTGGAGGTCCCAAAGGTGATTTTTCTTATACTCCTGCAAACATTTGTTACCCCGACACTGTAACTTTCGATGCAAATAATTTATCCGAAGTAAGTACTATTGAGTGGGACTTCGGTGACGGAAATACAAGCGGCGAGATGACGGTCAACTCAGGTGATTCGGCAAAAATTGCTGTCGGGCAAGATGTTTTAAATTTAACATTTGTTAAACATGCGTATAAATTGCCTGGCGTTTTTTATCCACGTTTAATTCTGAAAAATTTGGTTGGTTGTCGAGTTTATTATCCCACAAAAATTTCGCCGATTCGTTCAAGCGGTTATCCGCAAGCAAATTTCACTTGGACAGGCGGCGGACAAATCTGTCGCGACATAACATTTAACTTTTATGACAGAAGTACGCAAGACCCCGCAACGCCGTCTTCTTTGAATCCGCAAATTTCTCAATATTCTTGGATTTTTTATAACGATGATACGTTTAATATTGTGAAAACAACATCAACATTAGCAAATCCGACTGCCGTTTACAATACTCCTGGACATTATGCGGTAAAATTAATTGCTACAACAGGTTTCGGCTGTAAAGATACGGTTTCGGGTGAAGTTGAAATTGTTACTCCCGTCATTGAAGCGAATATTGACATTTTGAATAGCCCCGTTTGTCCTGGAGAAACGATGAATTTTTCGGGTGATAGTTCGTTTAGTAATAGTGGAGGCAGAGTTTTGCCGATAAATTATCTTTGGACTTTTTATGATTCAAATGGAACATCAGTTTTAGGAACTTCCACAGACTCAATGCCCTCGTTTACTTACACAGCAGAAGGAACTTATAATGTAAAATTGCAGGTTACCGACCAAGCGATGTGTACTGACGGTGATATTGCTGTGAATCAGGTTACGGTGCATCCGTTGCCGCAAATGGCTCAACAGCCGCAAGAGATAACACTTTGTGAACAGGATACAGGAACTTTTATGGTTATTCCTACGGCAGCGGCTCTTGCTGTTGGCGAAATAGAGTATCAATGGCAAGTAAAAGAAGTTGGTTCGACAAGTTGGGCAGATATTCATAACAATTTAATTTATTCAGGTACATATCTGAAGGAAAAAGATACTTCGATTCTTTTGGTGAGAAATGTCTCATACTCGATGGATAAATATCAATATCGTTGTAAGGTTAAACATTTTGCGACAACACATTGCTATTCTTATTCTGATTCAGCAATATTGAACGTAAACAAACGACCAACACAAGCAGATGCAGGACCTGAACAAAATTTATGCAGTGTTACCTCGACATCGTTTGCGGCTAACACTCCAATTGTGGGTTCAGGAAAATGGACAAAAATTTCAGGACCCACTTATACAATCTCGACAAACAATAATCCCACCGCCACATTGACGAATTTACAGAATGGGATATATCAATTTCAATGGCAAATTTCGAATGGTATTTGTCCTTCCTCGGCTGATACGGTAACGATTAATGTTTCTCGAAAAGCAGCTGCAGGAATCGACCAAACCTTCTGCTCAACGAATTCTACAACATTGAGCGGCAACGACCCTTCAATAACTTCAGGAACAGGCAAATGGACACAAATTTTGGGTCCCGTGGCAATAATTAGCAGCGATACAAGATATAACTCTTCAGTAACTCTCAACGGAGATGGAGTTTACAAATTTCAATGGGAAATAACAGGTGCAGCGGGTTGCGGCACAACTGCAGACACAATTGTCATAACCAACAATCTTTTACCTGATTTTTCGGCACAACCTCTCAATAATACTATTTGCGAATCACAAAACGCAACTTTCACAGTCAATTCAGGGGCAGTCAATTATCAATGGCAGATAAATGATGGCAGCGGTAGCGGCTTCGTCGGACTAACAAACACAGGCAAGTACAGCGGGGTAACAACCAACACC
Organism: Rikenella microfusus; assembly: GCA_020719385.1. Lineage (GTDB taxonomy): Bacteria > Bacteroidota > Bacteroidia > Bacteroidales > DYQK01 > DYQK01. The sequence goes on from DYQK01000002.1 coordinate 41,310, forward strand.
CTCACCATCTCAAACGTAACGTCAGGCTATGATACCTATAAATATCGATGTTTAATAACCAATCCGACAACGTTGTGTGAAAAAACCTCGAATGAGGTAGAATTGCGAGTCATTTCTGCACCAACCAACACTGTTACTGATATGACCGTCTGCCCCAATGTTCCTGCTTTGATAACCGTACAAAACACAACACAAAATTATCGATATTTGTTAAGAAACAAAACAAACACGGTTTTATACGACTCAACGTCAACTTTAACGGGTAGCAACTTAACTTATCCCTCATTTATCCCAACTGTAACAGATACTTTCAATATTTTTGTTATTACGACAACATTAAACGGATTTAGTTGTTCGATGCAGTTAAATGACAAAAGTATCATCAGAGTAAATGGAACTATTCCAAATACTTCTGCTATAACAGGAACTTCGCCTGTTTGTGAGAACTCTACAAATACTTACTCGGTAACTAACTCGGCAGGTTCAACATACCAATGGACAGTGCCTGCAGGAGCAACAATCTTGTCGGGGCAAGGAACAAACTCAATTTCTGTGAGGGTAGGTAATTCTGGCGGTGATATTAAGGTACGTCAGACTGTTACCGCAACAGGTTGTCAGGGTGCAGAAGTTTCGAGAACAATTGCTGTAAATCCTTTACCTCTTGATAATGTAACCGTTTCCGACCCATTAATCTGTGCAGGCAGCACTGCTTCAATAGTTTTAACCAACACTCTTGTTAATGTTAATTATATTTTGCGAATTCATCCTGCTAACACTGTTGTTCAAACGTTATCAGGTACAGGAGGAAATCTTACATTTAATGTTACTCCAGCGGTAACAACTACATACAACATCTTAACGACTAACATCGCAACGACTTGCGCGTTACAATTAAGCGATTTATCTTTTGTTTCTGTTCACCCTTATCCGAATCCTGCTATTTCAGGTAACACTACGGTTTGCGAAGCAAGTACTCACACATATAGCACGCCCAATGTTGCAGGAAACTCTTATGTATGGACTGTTACCGAAGGAACTATCAATGGTTCGAGTACAAATAATTCTGTTTCGGTTACTTGGGGCGGAAATGCGACAGGTACGATTTCTGTAAAAGAAAAAGTTGATGCCTCTGGTTGTGAACGGACAGTTTCGCAAAATATTACAATAAATCCTTTACCCATTGCTCCGACAGCAGCAACAGTTGATAATAATAATTTTTGTGCCGATGATGCAAATAATATTGAGTTAACAGCCTTCGGCGGCTCTGGCGGCGTTGGGGGAACGTTAAAATGGTACTCTGATGGGTGCGGCACAATTCCTGCGGGTAATAATTCACCTTTAACTATTGCCTCACCGACAATATCGACTACTTACTTTGTTCGATGGGAAAATTCTTGTGGGGTATCAAATTGTGCGTCAATAAATGTGAATGTCAACCCTTTACCCGATAAAAATTTAAACATTTCGGATGCTGATATTTGTGACGGAACAAGTGCTGAATTATTGATTGTCAACGCAGAAGTTGGGGTAAATTATCAATTGCGGTTAGCGAGTAACAATATTCCTGTTGGGGCTTCTGTTTCTGTGTTAAACGTTGGTGATACTGCAAAATTTACGGTTAGCCCCTTGAACACAGAGAAATACATTGTGCTTGTAACCAATACTGCGACAAATTGCTCAGTGGAATTGAAAGATACGGCACTTGTCTATGTTGACCATTTGTTAGACCCGAATCTTCCTGTAACCGATGACACAATTTGCATTGGACAGATGGGGGTAATAAAAGTTGACAATACAATTGCGGGGGTTACTTATCAGTTGCGTTATGATAACGACAATTCTAATGTTCTTGGACAAATCAGACATGGAGACGCAGGATTCATTACATTTAACGTTACCCCTTCAGATACAACCGTTTATAACATTTTTGCAAGCGTATTAAACACAGGTTGCACAGGAGAATTAATCGAGAAATCAACCGTTTTCGTTTTAAATTATCCTAAAAATGATTTAATTACGAATGATGATGAAATTTGTCAAGGTGAAACGGCAAATATTACGTTGTTTAACTCGCAAAATGGAATAAGTTACACACTTCGAAAAAATAGCAACGATTCAATTATTCAGACAATTATCGGAAACGGCAGCGATATTGTTTTTCAAACAAATCCAAGTACATCAACATTATATAATGTGCTTGCTTTTAATATTGCTTGTCAAATTCAACTTACCGATAGACCGAATGTTGTTGTAAATCCGTTGCCGCAAAATAATTTTACTCTCACAGGCGGCGGGCATTATTGCGAAGGCACAAGCGGAGTAGAAATTGGTTTGAGTGGTTCGCAAAACGGAGGTTTGTATCAATTATATAGAAATGGTTCGCCGACAGGTCTGGCTGTTGTTGGAAACGGTGCTGCGATAAGTTTTGGTAATCAAACACTTGAGGGAAATTATACGGTCAGAATCTCGGATTCGAAAAGTTGTGCAGCTTCAATTTCTGGAAGTGTTGATGTAATTATGGATAAACTTCCGACTCCGCCAACGACAGTTATCTCAGATAAAAACGATTTTTGCCCCAATTCGACAGATAGTTTAACTCTCACCGCCGCAGGCGGCACAGGAACAACTCTAAAATGGTATACGCAAAATTGCGGCGGAATAAATGTCGGAACAGGAAATTCTCTCAAAATTGCTGCTCCGCAAAGTACAACAACATATTTTGTTCGATGGGAAAATAATTGTGGAAATTCTATTTGTCAGTCAATAATTATTAATGTAAAAACGGTTTCTCCAATTTTGTTTACAAATAATTCGGCTGCGAATACAATTTGCGACAAATCTGCAATTACTTTCACCGCAACAGGCGGCTCGAATTATCAATTTTTTGTAAATCAAACTTTGAAACAAAATAGCCCGACAAATACTTTCACCTCGACAAGTTTAGCAAATAATGACAGTGTGAGAGTTGTTGTTGAACAAAATGGCTGCGAAACTTCGAGTGCGTATACAAAAATTTCTGTAAATTCTTTAACGAATGTTACGTTAAATAATTTCCCAAATCATTGTCTTGACGATGGAACAATTGCACTTTCGGGCGGTTTGCCGCTTGGAGGAACATTTCTCGGCAATGGAGTGGTCGGAAATAATTTTATTCCTTCGTTAGTCGGAGTCGGAACGCACAACATTATATATAGTTATACCGCCGCAAACGGCTGTACAAATTCCGATACGGCAACAATAACGATAAATGCAGTTCCAAATGTTAATTTTACCTTAGTTCCGAATGCAATTTGTATAAATTCACCTGCCTTCGCTTTGTCAGGAGGAAATCCTGCAGGAGGAATTTATTCAGGAACAGGAATTTTAGCAGGAAATTTTAATCCTGCAACTGCGGGAACAGGAAATCACACAATAACTTACACTTTCACTGATGCAAATGGCTGCGACAATTTTGCTTCGCAAGAGATAAAAGTGAATCCGTTGCCTTTCGTTTCGTTTTCTCCATTAAATAATGTCTGTGCAAATACTTCTGCCTTCGTTTTAACAGAAGGAAATCCCGGCGGAGGCGTTTATTCGGGAACTGGTGTTGATGTCTCAGGAAAATTTGACCCAACTTCGGTGGCAGCAAATCAAAATTATATCATCACTTACACTTACACCGATGCAAATTCTTGCGTTCAGACTGCACAATCGACGATTCGCGTGAACGATTTACCAACAATTACTTTTGGAAATTTAGATTCTCTTTGTCAAAATGCGAATCCGATTCTTTTAACTACAGCAACTCCGACTGGAGGCGTTTATTCGGGTAACGGAGTCAGCAATAATACTTTTTATCCCTCGACAGCAGGAATTGGAACGCATACTTTAACGTATTCTTACACAAACCCCGCGACTCAATGTTCAAATTCGGCAACGAAAAATATTACTGTGAAAAGTTTGCCGACAGTTATGTTAGACAATTTTTTACCTGTTTGTGCGAATACTCCGACTTTTGCCCTGACAGGAGGGAATCCTGCGGGAGGCGTTTATTCAGGAACGGGTGTTGTGGCAGGAAATTTTAACCCTTCGGCAACAGGTGCAGGAATTTTTCAAATTACTTACACCTATTCAGTTAATGGTTGTGCTGCAAGTGCTACTTCGAATATTACCGTGAATCCGCTGCCTGAAATTAGTTTTGCCGCAGTTTCAGATTTATGTTTTAACGACCCACCTTATAATTTTACGTCAGGAACAGGAACATTAAGTGGAATCGGAGTTGTTGGAAATAAATTTTACCCGAATATTGCGGGAGTAGGAAATCACGTTGTAACTTATTCCTTCACAGACTCGAAAGGTTGTACAAATTCCAAAACGCAAACCGTTGTAGTTTTAGATACCCCAACGGTAACCATATCTGTTTTGCCGACTCTTTGTGAATCTGCTTCGTTGTACGAATTGACTCAAGGAAGTCCCGCAGGAGGAATTTACACAGGAACAGGAATAAATGGAGGTTATTTTAACGCAACAACAGCAGGAATCGGTAAACATTTAGTAACTTACACTTTCACGGATGCGAATGGATGTAAAAATTCAGATACGGCAAGAATCGAAGTGAAATCTTTGCCTTCAGTAACTTTTTCAGGTTTAAAACCAACGTATTGTCAAGGAGATTCTCCCGACACTTTGAAATCAAATCAAACTTCAGGAACTTTCTCTGGAACAGGAATTACAGATATCGGAAATGGAAAAGCATTGTTTAATCCGACAACAGCAGGAAATTTTACAATAACTTTTTCTTATACTGATGCAAATTCTTGTGCAGTTTCAGAATCACAGAATACAATTGTTTATCCTTCGCCGATTCCGATTTTGATAAATAATTCCACTGCAAACACTATTTGTCAAGATGATGAAGTAATTTTTACTGCAACAGGAGGAATAACTTACCAATTTTTTATTGAGAATACCTTAAAACAATCCGGTGCTTCGAGTAGCTTTTCAACAACAGGAATAAATAATAACGACTCAATAACCGTAATTATCACTGATGCGAGAGGCTGTAAATCTGAAGCGGTCAATACTTTTATTGTTAATCCGAAACCGACAGTAACTTTTGCGACAATGGACTCAATTTGTGCGAATGCTCCGACTTTCAATCTAAGTTATGGGTTGCCTTCAGGGGGAATTTATTCGGGACCAGGTGTTGATGCCAATGCTTTTACTGCCGAAAATGCAGGAATTGGAACATTTACTTTAACTTACACTTACACTGATGCGAAGGGTTGTATGAATTTTGAGAATCAAAATATAACAGTGCGAAGTTTGCCTGTTGTGAACTTCAATGGTTTAGACCCATTTTATTGCGAAAATTCCCCCAAAGACACTTTGATAGGAAATTTTGCTCCGAATGGATATTTTAACGGAATAGATATTCTTGATTTAGGAAATGGAAAGGCAATTTTTTCACCGATTCACACAGGAAATATTGATATTTCATACACTTACACAGATGAACATTCTTGTACGGTTACAAAAACGAAATCTCTTGAAATTTATCAAGCACCTTTGGCGGTTTTGATAAATGATGCAACAGCGAATGGACTTTGTGAAGGAAAACAAATTACATTTACTGCTTCAGGGGGAAGTAATTATCGTTTCGAGATAAACAATATTTTGAAACAAAACGGAGAATCAAACACTTATTCCACATATTCCTCGCAAGTTTTGAATGACAGTGATAATGTTGCGGTAATTATTACTGATTTTCGCGGCTGTAAAGATACGGCAAACCAAACAATTACAGTTTTTCCAAATCCTGTTGTTACGTTAACTCTTCCTGATTCGGTTTGTTTTTCGACTTCGCAGATAACATTG
>DYQK01000002.1:47265-60607 GCA_020719385.1 Rikenella microfusus
ACGATTTCGTATACTTATTCCGATGCAACTGCTTGTCAATCAACGACTTCGCAGACAACAATTATTCATAATCAGCCATCTGCAGTTATTAGCGGCGGTGGCGAAACTTGTGAAGGTAATAATCTCAATATTACGTTCACTTTGAATGGCGAATCTCCGTTTAGAGTTACTTATTCTGATGGAAATCAATCTTATGCATTGCCCGAAGTTGTTTCTCCTTATGTATTAACGACCTCGCAAACAGGAAATTATTCTATCACAGAAGTTTCTGATAAAAATGGTTGTGCGAATGTTGGTTTGGGGCAAGTTTCTGTGCAAATCAATTCTTTGCCTTCAGATAATATTCAGGTTTCTGATACAACAATTTGTTCGAGAGAAGAGTTGCAAATTTCTCTTAATAAAACACAAAATAATGTTCGTTACGATTTAAAAGATGATTATTCGGGCAATTTGGTCGCAAGTGCAGTGGGAAATGATAGTATTTTGGAATTTATTTTACCTTCGATTTTGGAAAATAAAACTTTCAAAATTGTTGCAACGAATATTTTAACTTCCTGTCAGCGAACATTAACCGATAAATCTGTTGTAAATGTAAATTCATTGCCTTCACCGATTATTTCGGGGGAAAATTCAGTTTGCAGCAACGAGAATAATGTCATTTATTCGGTCTCAAATAATGTTGGAAATTCGTATTTGTGGACTGTTTCAGGAGGAAATTTAATTTCTGCAAATAATGGAAATGAAATTTCTGTAAATTGGAATGCTGCAGGAGTTGGTTTAATAAAAGTTACTGAAACGAATGCAAATTCTTGCAAAAAAGAGACATCTTATAATGTGATAATCAATGCTTTACCTCAAATTTTTGATGTCGTAGGAGGTGGAAGTTTCTGTGAAAATGCAAACGGAATCGAAGTTGGATTAAACGGTTCTGAAACAGGAGTAAATTATCAGTTGTTGAGAAATAATTTTACAGTAGGTTCAGAAATTGCAGGAAACGGTGGAGCAATTAGTTTTGGAAATCAAACTCAAGAAGGAACTTATATAGTAACTGCTTTAAATTCAACAGGTTGCAGAAGTTCAATGAACGCAAATGCAACAATTTCAACAGATAAATTGCCCATCTCAGTTACGGCAGTAAATGTTGACAGAAATGATTTTTGTGCCGATGACAACGTGAATATTATTTTAACTGCTGTCGGCGGTAACGGGACAAATTTAAAATGGTATTCGGGAAGTTGCGGAGGAAATTATGTCGGCGAGGGCGACTCAATAACAATTCCTTCACCTACCGAGACAACAACGTATTTTGCAAGATGGGAAAATTCTTGCGGAGTTTCGAGTTGCCAAAATGTTATTGTTTCTGTAAAATCAAATCCGACAGTCAATTTTAACTCTACGGATGCTCAAGTTTGTTCGGGTACAGAAATTACGTTTACCGCAACTGGCGGGACAAACTATGAATTTTTTGTCAATAATAATTCTGTACAAAATGGAAATTCTAATCAGTTTATTATCAAGACTTTACAGGATAATGATGAGGTAAAAGTGAATGTAACTTTAAACGGTTGTACAACATTAACTGCTCCGATTTCAGTGACAATTTATTCTTTGCCAAATCTTGTTTTTAACGTATTGCCTGATGTTTGTGTTGATGCGGACAAAATTTTGCTTGAAACTTATGTTAATCTTACAGGTGGAATATTTTCGGGAGCAGGAATTAGCGGCAATGAATTTTTCCCGTCTCTCGCAGGAATCGGCACGCACAAACTCACTTACACATACACAAATTCCGATGGTTGCCAAACTTCTGTTGACAGAAATATTACCGTTAATGGAAACCCAAATATCACTTTTGCGGCAAGCAAAAATCCTATTTGTCAGGGCGACTCAATAATTTTTACCGCAACAGGCGGGAATAATTACGAATTTTTAGTTAATGAAGTTTCGAAGCAAAATTCTAATTCTCAAATTTTCGTTTATAAAACTCCGCAGCACGGCGATAATGTTAAGGTTTTAGTTACAGGAAATAATTCTTGCAGCGTTACGAGTCAGTCTATCACATTGATAGTCAATGCGTTGCCAAATGTAAATCTTACCGATATTCCTTCGGTTTGTGAGAGCGTTCCTGCTTTCATATTGACACAGGGTTATCCCGAAGGTGGAGTTTATTCGGGAAGTGGAATTGTGCGAAATGTCTCTTTTGACCCTGCCATTGCAGGTGTTGGAACGCGTCAAATTGTTTACACTTACACAAATTCCAACGGTTGCGTCAATTCGGATACAAATAACATTACTGTTTTAAGAAATTTAACGGTAAATTTGACAGATAATAAAAATGGAGAAATTTGCGAGGGTGAGATATTAACTTTCACCGCAACAACGCCAACAGCAGGAGCAAATATTTTCGAATTTTATTTGAATAATATTTTGCAACAAAACAGTGCAAGTTCAACATTTGTTGCTTCGAATTTGAAAAACGGAGATAAAATTTACGCTATTATTTCTCAATCAGGTTTTTGTTCAGCCGCTTCCGAGACGACAACGGTAATTGTTCATCCGATACCCAATGTCAGTTTTTCAGAGATTCCTTCGCTTTGCGAAAATTCTGCACCCCTTATGCTTACGCAAGGTTTTCCCGAAAACGGCGTTTATTCAGGAGTTGGCGTTGTTGGAAATTCGTTTAATCCTGCCATTTCAGGTCTTGGAACTTACGCATTATCATACACTTACACAGATGCAAACGGTTGTTCGAATTCTGCGATTCAAAATATAACTGTCAATTCTTTGCCCGCTATTTCGTTTAATAGTAATCCTTCAAATGATTCGATTTGTAACGGAGAAAATATTATTTTCATAGCAACGGGCGGAACCAATTATCAATTTTTTGTCAATGATACTTTGCGACAAAATGGAAATTCTCCTTCGTTTACTTTGTTTTCTGCAAAAGAAAAAGATTCTGTTTTTGTAACAGTTACTGACGCAAATACTTGTCAATCAACGAGTTCGATTAAAACGATTCATTTATATTCTCTTCCGAATATCATTTTAGATTCGATTTTACCCGTTTGCAATAATTCGTCAACTTTTTCGTTAAATTTTGCGACTCCAGCAGGTGGAATTTATTCTGGAAATGCAGTAAATAATAATATTTTCGACCCAACAAAAGCTGTTGTCGGGCAAAATACGGTTTTTTACACTTATACTTTGCACGGTTGCAGCAAAACGGCTTCACAAATAATTGTTGTTAAACCGAAACCCGACATTACGTTTACAAATAATTCGAATCAAAATCGAATTTGCGATGGGCAAAATGTCACTTTTACCGCAACAGGCGGCACGAAATATCAATTTTTTGTGAATAATGTTTTAGTGCAAGATAGCACTTTGAACACTTTCTCAACAGATTCGTTGATTAATGGCGATAAAATTCACCTAAAAGTAACTGCTTCTAATTTGTGCAGCGAAGAAAGCGGCGAGATAATGTTCACTGTAAGGCCGTTGCCGTCTATAATTTTAAATTCTTTTGAGAATATTTGCGTAAACGCAGGAAATCTTGATTTGTCAAGTCAAGCATTGCCCTCAGGTGGGACATTTTCAGGAAATGGAATTGTCGGAAGTACGTTTAATCCCGCCGTTGCAGGTGTTGGAACGCATGCAATTATTTACACTTACACAAATTCCAATGGTTGCGTCAATTCTGATACACAAAATATTACTGTTTTAGGTTTGCCGAGTCCCGCAACTTCAGTTAATGTTGACAGAACGGATTTTTGTGCCGATGACAACGGAAATATTACGTTAACCGCAACTGGAGGAAACGGAATTTTTGTACATTGGTTTTCTGAATTCTGCGGCGGAAATTATGTCGGCGAGGGCAACTCAATAACAATTTCATCACCTTCACAAACAACAACGTATTTTGCAAGATGGGGAAATTCTTGTGCCAATTCTGATTGTCAAAGTGTCGTTGTTTTGGTAAAACCTGCCCCGATAATTACGTTTACAAACACGGGAAATCGAGTTTGTCAAGGCGGGAATGTCTCTTTCACGGCAACAGGCGGCACAAATTATGAGTTTTTTGTCAATAATATTCCTGTACAAAATGGAACTTCTCCCACATTTAACTTGATTTCTCCCGCAAATGGCGACAATGTTTTTGCGAAAGTTACATTAAACGGTTGTGAAGTGTTTACACAGAGTGTTGTTGTGCAAGTTGAAACTTTTCCGAGTCCAACTTTCAACACATTGCCCGATATTTGTGTTGATGCCGAGGAAATTACTCTTGATACGTTTGTTAGTCCCGCGGGCGGGGAATTTTCTGGTGAAGGAATTTATGCGAATCAATTCTTCCCCACTTTTGCAGGTGAAGGAAGTCATACAATTTCTTACTCTTTTAATGGAAATTATGTTTGTCCCCAAACTGCAACACAAACAATAAACGTAATTCCTAAACCAACGATTAATTTAACAAGTTCTGCTTCGAATTTTACCATTTGCGAAGGGCAAAATGTTACTTTCACTGCGTCAGGTGCTTCGACTTATCAATTTTTTGTGAACGACACCTTAGTGCAAGACAGCAATTTGAACACTTTTTCGATAGATTCGTTAAAAAATAATGACCGAATTTTTGTGAAAGGTTTTAATGCAAATTCTTGTGACGGCGAAAGTAATCAGTTAATATTTATTGTTTATTCTTTCGCAGCAGTAAATTTTGGAACATTAGACGATGTTTGTATTGATGCGGCAATTTTCAATTTGACTCAAGGAATTCCTCTCGGCGGAACTTATTCAGGGAATGGTGTTAGCGGAAATGCGTTTAATCCTGCTGAAGCAGGCACTGGCACGCACACAATAACCTATTCTTACGACAATAATGGTTGCACTTCTACAACAACGCAAGATATTACCGTTCATGCGAAACCGAATATTTATCTGTCAAACTCTGTTTTCCCTGTTTGTGAAGGAGAAAATATTACTTTCACAGCGACTACGGGAAATTCGTTTTATGAATTTTTTGTCAATAATAATCCTGTTCAACAAGGTACAGACTCAATTTATCAAACTACCTCGCTGCAAAACGGCGATAAAGTTACCGTTTCTGTTGTTGATACAAATTCTTGTCAAAATATTTCTGCTCCGACAACGGTGATTTTGAATCCAAATCCGAATGTAATATTTGCGAATATTCCTTCGCTTTGTGAAAATTCTGCACCCCTTATGCTCACGCAAGGTTTTCCTGCAAACGGCATTTATTCAGGAAATGGTGTTGTTGGAAATTCGTTTAATCCTGCCATTTCTGGTGTCGGAACGCACACATTATCATACACTTACACAGACGCAAGCGGTTGTTCGAATTCTGCTACTCAAAATATAACCGTCAATTCTTTGCCCGTCACTTCGTTTAATAGCAATCCTTCAAACGATTCTATTTGTCCGAATCAAGAAATTACTTTCACCGCAACAGGCGGCACGAATTACGAATTTTTTGTCAATAATTCTTTAAAACAATACGGAACAAATTCTTCGTATGCTTTGATTTCTGCAAAAGAAAATGATTCCGTTTTTGTGAAAATTAATGACGCAAATGCTTGTCAAGTAACAAGTTCGATTAAAATTGTACATTTGTACTCGCTTCCGCATATTGATTTTCCACCTATTTCTGCTGTTTGCAGCGATGCAGACGCTTTTGAGTTAAATACAGCCACACCGACAGGTGGAATTTATTCAGGAAACGGAGTTAACAACAACATTTTCAACCCAACAATTGCGGGAATGGGAAAACATTTGATTCTTTACACTTTTACAGACTCGCACAGCTGCGTCAATGTTGATTCGCAAATGATTAAAGTGAACGAAAAACCAATTATTTCGTTTACAAATAACTCGACAAATAATACAATTTGCAAAAATGATACAATTATTTTCACGGCAACAGGCGGAACGTATTATCAATTTTTTGTCAACGATAGTTCGGTGCAAAATGGAGCATTAAACACATATTCCACCGATTCGTTGAAAAATGGCGATAGAATTTTTGTGAAAATTAATGATTTGAACTCTTGCGAAACAGAAAGTGACGAAATATTTTTCACTGTAAATCCGCTGCCTGAAGTTGCGTTTGGAATATTGAACAATATTTGTGTCAATGCAGATAGTTTTCTCCTAACGCAAGGCGTTCCTGTCGGAGGAAATTATACAGGATACGGAGTAATGAACAATACTTTTCACCCTGCCATCGCAGGTGTCGGACAACGCACAATTACTTACACTTACACAAATGCCAACGGTTGTACAGATTCTACGACACAAAATATTTATGTTTTGGGGCTACCGAATCCTGCAAATTCAGTGAATGTTGATAAAAACAATTTCTGTTCAAATGACAACTCAAATGTTACGTTGACGGCTCTGGGCGGCAACGGCACAAATTTAAAATGGTATTCCGAAACTTGCGGCGAAAATCTTATCGGCGAAGGCGACTCAATAACAATTCCTTCACCTGCACAGACAACAACATATTTTGCAAGATGGGAAAATTCTTGTGCCAATTCGGCTTGTCAAACGATTGTTGTTTTTGTAAAACCAATTCCGATAATTACATTTACAAACACAGGAAATCGAGTTTGTGAAGGAAAAGAAATTTCTTTCACCGCAACAGGCGGAACTTTTTATGAGTTTTTTGTCAACCATCTTTTGCGAAAAAGCGGTGCTTCTAACCAATTTATTTCCAACACTTTACAAAATCTCGATACAATTCAAGTACGAGTAACGTTGAACAGTTGCAGCATTCTGAGCGATTCTGTTGTTGTACAAATTGATAATTTGCCCGATGTTACGTTAAATCTGCAAGATTCGGTCATTTGTTATTCTGCCTCGCAAGTCATTTTGCAAGGAGGAAATCCCGCAGGAGGAACTTACAACGGCATAACGGTAAATAATGGAAAATTTTATCCCGCAGACGCAGGAACAGGAATATTCACATTATCATACACTTACACCAACGAAAATAATTGTTCAGACACTGCAACCGACCAAATCGAGGTAAAATCTGCGTCAAATATTTCGTTCTCAGGACTCGAACCAAATTATTGTTTAAATTCTAATCAAGATACATTAATTGGAAGTCCTCTTAACGGAACATTTTCGGGAACAGGAATCACAAATCTTGGAAACGGAAAAGCATTGTTTAACCCAATTATTGCGGGAAAAATATCAATAAATTATCTCGTCAATGATGGAATTTGCACTAATGAAACGACTCAAACTACAAATGTTTACTCGTTGCCTTCAGGAAATATCTCAGGCGGCGGCGAAACCTGTTTTGGAAACAAAGTAAATATTAATTTTGCTTTGGAAGGAGAATCTCCGTTTGCGGTTCAATACGTTGTAAATCAAGTTGATACGTATTTTCTGCAAGAAATTGTTTCTCCCTATAATTTCGAAACTTCGCAAACAGGACAATATTTCTTGACAAAAATTACAGACAAAAATGGCTGTTCAAATGCTGGAAATGGTTTTGTAAATGTTAAAATTGATTCTTTGCCGTCAGATAACATTCAGGTTTCCGATACAACAATTTGTTTCAGCGACACTTTGAAAATTTCTTTGAACAAAACAGAAAATAATGTTCGTTACGAATTGCGAAAAGATTACGGCGATAGTCTTGTGGCGAGTGCCATCGGAAATGGAAATTCTTTGAAATTTATTTTACCCAATATTTTTGAAAGTCAAATTTTCAAAATTGTTGCAACGAATATTTTAACTTCCTGCAAAAAAACATTAACCGATAAATCTGTCGTTACGGTCAGAAATTTACCAACACCTTCGATTACAGGAATTAATGAAGTTTGCGAAAATAAAACGAATGTAACTTATGAATTATCAAATAGTTACTCGAATTATGAATGGAATATCTCAGGCGGACAAATAACTTCAGCAAATAATTCTTCAAAAATTTCAGTCAACTGGAATAATGCTGGAATTGGAACTGTGCGAATTAAGGTGAAAAACGAATTTTCTTGTCAAGGAGAAAATGTTTACAATGTGATAATCAATGCGTTACCTCAAATATTTGATGTTGTCGGTGGAGGAAACTTCTGCGAAAATCAAACAGGAATTCTTGTCGGACTAAGTAGTTCTGAAAATGGAATCAATTATCAATTATTCAGAAACGGTTTTCTTATTGGTTCAGAAATCGCAGGAAACGGTGCAGCAATTTCATTCGGAACACAAAACGAATCAGGAAATTATACCATAACTGCTTCAAACTCAATAGGTTGCGTTTCGGTAATGAACGGAAATGCCTTAATATCGAAAAACGAATTACCCGAATCTGTCGGTGCAATTCATATTAGTCGAAACGATTTTTGCTCTAATGACAACGAAAATATCACGTTAACGGCTCTCGGCGGAAACGGCACAAATCTCAGATGGTACGCAGGAAGTTGCGGAAGCGAATTTGTCGGCGAAGGTGACTCAATAACAATTCCTTCACCTCAAAATACAACAACATATTTTGCAAGATGGGAAAATTCTTGCGGAGTTTCAAGTTGTTTAAACGTTGTTGCGAATGTTAAACCCGACCCAATTATTACTTTCACAAATTCAGGCACGCGCGTCTGCGAAGGAAGTGAAATTATTTTCACAGCAACAGGTGGAAATTATTATCAATTCTTTGTCAATAATTCTCTCAAACAAAGCGGTGCTTCTAACCAATTTATTATCAACACTTTACAAAATCTTGACAGCGTAAGAGTTTTGGTAACATTAAACGGTTGCAACACTTTCAGCGAATGGCAGTCAGTTAATATTGATACTTTGCCGACTCCAATTTTCAATACTTTGCCGTCAGTTTGCGAAAATTCAGAAGATTTGAATCTCGAAACTTTTGTTACTCCGCTCGGAGGAACTTTTTCAGGAGCAGGAATTAGCAGCATCAACTTTGTTCCTTCACTTGCTGGCACAGGAACGCACTTAATAACTTACACTTTCAACGGCAATTTTGGTTGCACCGTTTCTGCCTCGCAAAATATTGTTGTAAAATCGATTCCAAAAATTAACTTTTCAGTCAATGAAAATCCAATTTGCAAAAACGATAGCATAATTTTCTCGGCAACAGGAGGCACTCAATACGAATTTTTGGTCAATGAAATTTCGAAACAAAATTCTAATTCGCAAATTTTCACTTATCAAAATCCACAGCACGGCGATAAAGTTAAAGTTTTTGTTACAGGAAATAATTTTTGCAACGCAGAAAGTGAAGCTATAATGTTGAAAATCAACGAATTGCCAAATGTTATTTTTGCACCGATTTCGAATATTTGTTTAAATACGTCTCAATTTGTGCTTTCGCAAGGATTTCCTGCTGGAGGAACTTATTTTGGAAACGGAATTGTCGGTAAAATTTCTTTTGACCCGCAAAGTGCAGGAAATGGAACGCATTTGATTACTTACACCTATAAAGATTCCCTCAACTGCGTCAATGCGGCAACGCAAAATATTACCGTTTTGCCGAATTTGCAGACAACTCTCACAAATAATAAAAATGGAAAAGTTTGTGAAGGTGATTCGTTGATTTTCACCGCAACAGGCGGCACTCAATACGAATTTTTTATCAACGATATTTCGAAGCAAAAAGACACAATTTCGACTTTTATTGCAACAAATTTGAAAAATGGAGATAAAATTCACGCCATAATTTCTAATTCTAATTATTGTTCAGAAACCTCGCAGCCGACTTTTGTCACTGTTTATCCGAATCCGAGTGTTGTTTTTGCGGAAATCCCTTCGGTTTGTGAAAACGATTCTTTGATAATTCTCTCGCAAGGATTTCCCGAAGGTGGAATTTATTCAGGAAATGGTGTTTTTGGGAACACGTTTAAACCGCAAATTGCAGGAATTGGAAATCACACTTTGACGTACAAATTTACAAATTCTCAAGGATGTCAAAATGTTGCTAATCAAATAGTTACGGTTAAATCGTTGCCGCAAATTTCTCTCCAAAGCAACGCACTCAACAATTCTATTTGTCCGCAGCAGGAAATTATTTTTACAGCAACAGGCGGCACTCAATACGAATTTTTTGTAAACAACATTTCGAAACAACATAGTATTTCAAATTCCTTTACTTTGATTAATCCAAATCAAAACGACAAAGTTTTTGTAATTGTTTCGGATATAAATTCTTGTAAATCAAAGAGTCTCGAAGAAACAGTACATATTTTTGCGTTGCCTGACGTAACTTTTGCTCCGTTAAATAATGTTTGTCTTGATGCTTTGCCCTTCAATTTGACTTCAGGAAATCCCGTTGGTGGAATTTATTCGGGCAACGGAATCAGCAACAATGTATTCTCGCCAACTGCTGCAGGTGCGGGCAAGCACAAAATTATTTACACTTTCACCGACTCACAAGGTTGCTACGACACTGCCTCGCAAATTATTCAGGTGAAAAATAAACCGCAAATTTTCTTTACAAATTCCTCGAATCAAAATCGAATTTGTGAAGGAGAAAATGTTGTCTTCACCGCATCGGGAGGAAAAAATTATCAATTTTTTATCAATAACATTCTCGTACAAAACGGAACTTCGCCTTATTATCAAATAGATTCATTGAAAAATGGTGACAGAATTTTTGTTCTTGTCAGCGATTCGGATTTGTGCGATAAGAAAAGTAACGAAATTGTGATGAATGTGAATCCAATTCCTGCAGTAGTTTTTGGAACATTATCTGATTTGTGTATCAATAATTCTGCGGCTTCGCTCACGCAAGGAATTCCTGCGGGAGGAATTTATTCGGGCAACGGAATAATAAATAATACGTTTAATCCATCAGTTGCAGGACTCGGAACTCACACATTATCATACACTTACACAGACGCAAATGGCTGTACAAATTCTGATTCGCAAACCGTAACCGTGAGAAATATTCCGACTACGACTCTCAACAGCAATGTTGCAAATAATGAAATTTGCGAAGGAACAGAAATGATTTTCACCGCAACGGGCGGCACTCAATACGAATTTTTTGTCAATAATATTTCTCTACAACTCGGAAATCGAAATATTTTTAGAAATGACACTTTGCGAAACGGTGATAAAATTGAGGTAAAAATTGCAGATTCCAATTCTTGCTCCGCCACTTCGAATCCGATTTTTGTGCGAGTGAACTCTTTGCCACAAGTTACTTTCTCGTCAATAAACCCAATTTGTGCGAATAATTCTGCGTTTTTACTCTCAACAGGCTTGCCTGCAGGAGGAATTTATTCGGGAAACGGAGTCAATAACAACATTTTTGACCCTGCAACTGCCAACATCGGAAACCATTTAATTACTTATCAATTCTCTGATGCGAAGGGTTGCGTCAATTCTGCGACACAAACGATTTCTGTTTTGGGAATTCCGCAAATCTCTCTCACCAACAATGCGGTCAACAATTCTATTTGTGAAGGAAATGCGGTAACATTCTCCGCAACAGGTGGAAATTCGTATCAATTTTTCATTAATGATATTGAGAAACAAAATAGTTCTGCTACGAATTTTGTCACGACAAATTTGCAAAATTCAGATATTGTGAAGGTAAAAGTTTACAACCAAGCAGGCTGTTTTGCGAAAGACTCGAATATTATCACCGTTCATAATTTGCCAAACAGAAATTTACCTCTTTCAGATACGGCAATTTGCAACGGCGACACAGCAAAGATTCGTCTGCAATATTCAGAACAAAACGTTAATTATCAACTCTTTACGTCAGGAAATCCTGTTGGAAATTCTCAAACAGGAAATGGAAATACGTTAATTTTCAATGTTACTCCTTTGCTAACTACTTCGTATTATATTTGGACAGAAAATCCGCAACATTGCCGCACTCAAATACTTGATTCCGCTAAAATTACGGTCAATTATTGTGGAATTCCGCCTGTTGCAAATATCGATTCTTATCTCGGTTTTAAAAATAACTCGTTGATTTGCAACGTTTTAACAAACGATGAACAAGGAAGTGCTGCGTTAAATAAAACTTCGTTAAACATAATTGCCTTCCCAAATAATGGAAGTATTTCGATTTTGCAAAACGGCTCGATTCGTTATTTGCCGCTCAATAACTTCACAGGAAATGATGAATTGATTTATCAAATTTGCAACAACGATGGACTTTGCGACACGGCTAAAGTTTTCATACAAATTATCGAGTCACCTGAAGCGAAAATTGATTTTGATACAACTTTTATGAATATTCCTGTTATCACTTCGATTTTCAACAATGATTTTACCAATTTAGAAATTGACTCAACAACTTTGACAATTGTGAACTATCCCTCTCACGGCGGAGCAATTCCGAATATTTTGACAGGAAAAATTACTTATATTCCTGAAAATCAATACGTTGGCAACGACCAATACACTTATCGAATTTGTACGAAGCAAGGTTTCTGTGATACAGCGAAGGTGTTTATCAAAATTCTTTCGAGTAATATTCCACCTGTGGCACAAAATGATACTACGCAAACTAATGAAAATCAAAGTGTTACGTTTAATGTTTTGTTCAACGACTATGATTCTGATGGTTTTATTGTTGCGAACCGTTTGAAATTAATCTCGCAGCCCGCAAATGGAAATGTTAACGTTTTGCAAAATGGTAATTTAACTTATTCTCCTGATTCAAATTTCTATGGAAACGACAATTTTGCGTACAGAATTTTTGATAATTACGGAGATAGTTCGTCTGCGTTGGTGCGAATCACGGTTTTACACACAAATATTCCGCCGACAGCCAATTTCGACTCGGACTCAACATTGAAAAATACGTCTGTCACGACTAACATTTTGTCAAACGACTACGATGCCGATGGTTATCTCAATATTAACTCGTTGCGAATCTCACAAAATCCGATGAACGGACAAACTGCAATTTCTAACGGACAAATTATTTATACACCGAATCAAAATTTCGCAGGAAAAGATAATTACGTTTACGAAATTTGCGATAATCAAGGACTTTGCGACACGGCAAAAGTTTCAATAACTATTTTACCTGTGAACGAAAAACCTGTTGCTGTCAACGATTCCGCAGAAACAGAGAAAAATCAGTCTGTTTTGATTAATATTTTGAATAATGACTACGATTCGGATGGAAATTTAGTTATTTCGTCAGTGAAAATTATTTCGAATGCGTTAAACGGTTCGACTCAAGTGAATCTTTCGACAGGAAAAGTAACTTATATTCCTGACTCGAATTATGTTGGCACGGATATTTTCACGTACAGCGTTTCAGATAACAATGGCGATTCGGCGGTTGCGAATGTTTTTGTCAATATTTCGCAAAAACTTGAACCACCTGTTGCTCAGA
>DYQK01000002.1:60707-71154 GCA_020719385.1 Rikenella microfusus
GTTGCGAATGTTTTTGTCAATATTTCGCAAAAACTTGAACCACCTGTTGCTCAGAACGATTCTTCGACAACAAATAAAAATGTTGCCGTTACGACTAACGTTTTATTGAATGACTACGCAAAAAATGGTTATTTGGTTGCTTCGACATTGAAAATTGTTTCGAATCCGCAAAATGGTTCTGCAGAAATAAAACAAAATGGGCAAATAACTTATTCGCCGAATACGAATTTCGTTGGAGGAGATTTTTATAAATACGAAATTAAGGATTCTTACGGGCAAAAAGCACAAGCAACGGTTAATATTAAGATTTTGCCTGTCAATGAGCCGCCTATTGCTGTTAATGATAGAGATACAACGATGCAAAATCAACCTGTTACAACATTAGTCCTTATCAATGACAAAGATAATGACGGAACTTTGTACCTTCCTTCGTTGAAAATTATAAGTTTGCCTGCCAATGGAACATTGTCGCTAAATAATCAAAATGGAACAATTTCGTATTCACCGAAGAATAATTTTTACGGTTCCGATTCTTACGTTTATGAGATTTGCGATAATCAAGGGAAATGTGCCTCAGCAACGGTAACCATTCTTGTTCAGCGAATTTTGCTTCCACCGAATGCCCGAAATGACGCAGGAAAGACAAAACAAAATACTTCTGTGACGGTTAATGTTTTGCAAAACGATTCTGACCTCGATGGAATAATTGTTTATTCTACGTTAAAAATTCATTCTGCACCGTTAAACGGTTCCGTTGAAGTGAACGCAACTTCGGGAGAAATTTTGTATTCACCGAGAAAAGATTTCTTTGGGAAAGATATTTTCACTTATGAAATTTGCGATGATGACGGACTTTGCGATTCCGCAACAGCAACTATTGATATTGAGTACGTTGGAAAACCACCCGTTGCTCGCAACGATTTCGACAGCACAAATATCAACATTTCTGTCACGACAGATATTTTGTACAACGATTTTGATGAGAAAGGTTTAAATCCTGCTTCTGTTAGAGTTGTTGAGTCTGCCTTGAACGGACAAACAATTGTAAATTTGGAAAATGGGAAAATAACTTATGTTCCGAATCGAAGTTTTACAGGTTATGACAGTTATGTGTACGAAGTTTGTAATTTAGATTCTTTGTGTGCCACAGCGACGGTTTTGATTCACGTAATAAACAAAAATCATCCGCCGCAAGCAGAAACAGATTTTGCACAGACAACTCAAGGCACGCCAATTTCAGTTGATGTGCTAACAAATGATTTCGATATTGATGACGATTTGGTTGATACTTCTTTGACAATTGTTAAACTGCCTTCTAGCAAAGTTTCTGCAAAAGTTGAGGAAGGAAAAATTACAATCGATTATTCCGAGAGACCGAATTTTGTTGGAAGAGATACGTTGCTTTACAGAATTTGCGATGCGGTCAATAATTGCGATGTAGATACGGTTTTCATTACCATCAGAGTCAATTCAGATTTAGGTTTAATTATTCCAAATGGTTTTTCACCTAATACTGACGGAATAAATGATAAATTTGAAATGCCCGGAATTGAGAATTTCCCCGACAATGAAATTTTCATTTACAACCGTTGGGGAAATGAAGTTTTCCGCAAGAAAAATTACAAAGGAGATTGGGACGGAAGAGCGTTACAAACTCAAAAACCTGTTCCGACAGGAACGTATTTTTTCATTTTGTACATCAAAGGCAAAGACCCAATAAACGGTTATCTCTATGTAAATCCGTAATTTACAAAAAAACCACCTTTCAAAGGTGGTTTTTTTTTACATTAATTCTAATTTTGAAATTAAATTTGTTTGAAAAGTGCCTTTTGAAACACCATTTCGTTCAACATTTAATTTTATTTGCGAATTGACATCCCATTTTAACGAAACAGGAATCAAAATATCATCGACTAACAACGATTTCGGACTCGAAATCACTTTAAATTTCATTTCGCCCAAATATAAAAACTCGCGAACTATACCGTCGGGGTGAGAAATACGGACTTGTTGATTTTGCAAAAGTTGCATTACCGAAATAGTCGAAACTTCTTTGTACGTTTTTTCTTCAACCGTAAAACCACTCGAATTGTCGTGAGAATCATCTTTTGGAATATCATTTTGTGGAATTTTTATCTCAACTTTTTCCTCAACTTTTGGAATAAGAGGTTCTTCTTTCTTCTCATACTCAATTTCTCCTCTTTGAATCGAAATTATTTCGTCAGCATTTGCTAATTTCACTGAAGAAACAGGCGGTTCAGTCAATTCGAGCAAAACTTTTATCACGTCAGAGTCTGTTAAGAAAGAATTTCTGTGTTTCCCCAAAAATTCAAATTCTTTTTTCACTTCGTTAGAGTTAAAATTATCTCCGATGATGAAAATTTTTTCGAAATAAGATTTTTGCAACGATTTCTCAATTAAAAAATAATCGTTAAACGAAAGCGGCAAAGAACGAATGTGATTAAAAACTTGACTTCTCATTTCGTTCATTGAAATGGCAACAGGAATATTTTGCGATTCGTTGCGAGCCAACGTTGTTGAAAAAGTGTAAGCGAGATGCGGTGCTTTGTAAATTCCATTCGATTCGACAGGAATCTTCAAAATATCGGGCAAAATTTCTTTCACTTTTTTGTAATGTCTGCGATATTCAAAAACAACTTCCTCGTGAGAAAGATTATTCTGAATTTTATTAATTCCATCAACAATCATTCGCGAGATAATGTACTCGTAGGGCAAAATTCCAAATTCGGGAAATTGCTTGAAATACAACAATCCAGCAACATTCGATTTATCGACTTGCAAAATTGAACAATTCATTTCCTTGCCCAAAACTTCAATTACGCCGTACAATTTATCAACGACAGAATTTTTTTGACTTCTAATATCTTGATTCACAAGCAGTTCTGCAAAATGTGGTTCAACATTTCCTAACGAAAAACCGTCATTTTTCAATTTTTCGCGTACTTCATTTTTCGTAGATTCAGAAATACTATTCGCAAAACAAAGATTCGTAGGAATCGAAGAAGAAATTTGCCCAAAAGCAGAATACAAATTTTTAACTTCATTAAGCGGCAGCGAAATCTCATTTTTAAAAATGCGTGCAGGAATGCGAAAACCTGACGAAGAGGAGAAAAGTTTTAAATTACGTCGAGAAATCTCAACTCCCGCAACCATAAACTCCTCTGTTAAATATAAACAAAGTTTCGGATTCATAATTAATTTTTAATAATTTTCAAAAATTTCGGTTAAATCAATAGTTAAACCTTCAAATAATTTCGTTTTAACAATTTTTTCCTCATCAAAAGCAAAAATCTCACCTTCATCATATTTATTTTCATCTGTTAGATGAAAAATAATTAAAGTTTTTGCTTCAGGATTCACCACCCAATATTCTCGAACGCCATTTTTTTCGTACAAATTAAACTTTTCATTCAAGTCATATTTCATTGTTGATGGCGAAAGCACTTCGACAATTAAGTCTGGCGAGCCGAGACAACCGCGTTTGTCAATTTTATTTGCGTCACAGATAACACAAATATCGGGCTGCACAACGGTATAAATGTCTTTGTTTTCTGTAGATTCGGTGTTTGGTTTAGTTAGTCGGACATCGAAAGGTGCGTGAAAAATTCGACATTTCGTTTTTTGCTCGCGGGAATAAAGTTTTAATAAAAAAGCAATGTTAAACGAGATGTCTCCGTGCTGCGATGTTGGTGCAGACATCAATTCGTAACGTTTGCCGTAGAGAAGTTCGTAACGTTTGCCGTCATTCCATTTCAAATAATCGGCATAAGAATAAAGTTGAGTGTTCATTGTTTAATAATTTTCAAAAATTTCGGTTAAATCAATAGTTAAACCTTCAAATAATTTCGTTTTAACAATTTTTTCCTCATCAAAAGCAAAAATCTCACCTTCATCATATTTATTTTCATCTGTTAGATGAAAAATAATTAAAGTTTTTGCTTCAGGATTCACCACCCAATATTCTCGAACGCCATTTTTTTCGTACAAATTAAACTTTTCATTCAAGTCATATTTCATTGTTGATGGCGAAAGCACTTCGACAATTAAGTCTGGCGAGCCGAGACAACCGCGTTTGTCAATTTTATTTGCGTCACAGATAACACAAATATCGGGCTGCACAACGGTATAAATGTCTTTGTTTTCTGTAGATTCGGTGTTTGGTTTAGTTAGTCGGACATCGAAAGGTGCGTGAAAAATTCGACATTTCGTTTTTTGCTCGCGGGAATAAAGTTTTAATAAAAAAGCAATGTTAAACGAGATGTCTCCGTGCTGCGATGTTGGTGCAGACATCAATTCGTAACGTTTGCCGTAGAGAAGTTCGTAACGTTTGCCGTCATTCCATTTCAAATAATCGGCATAAGAATAAAGTTGAGTGTTCATTGTTTTTTCTTTTTTGCCATTAAATCTCTTGACTGCGAGAGATGTAAATTTTTGTCAATTTCGATTTTTCCTTCAGAAAGAATGCGAATATCTTCGAAAATGACATAGTCTTCGACTACTTCTTTGTTCCAAGTGAGATACGCTTTTTTCATTTGCGTAGCAATTAACTCGATGAGAAATTTTTTCTTTTCGTCATTTTTCATTTCAACGGCGATTTTTATCATTTTCAGAATCATTTTGCCGTAATGTTTAAACTGAATTCCGCCTTGATTATAGAGAACTTTTTTTGGTTTCGCAAAAAGTTGAGATTTCAGCGGAGACGGATACGGTGAGTCAATGTCAAGTTCAAAATTTGACATCAACGCCAAATGGTCCCAAAGTTTATGTTTAAAATCAACGATGTCTCGAAGTTGTGGATTCAAATTTCCCATTATTGAAATCACCTCGCGCGCGGCTTTGTTTCGCATCTCTCGGTTTTCGATGGTTTTCAAATGATCAACCATTTTTTGAATATTTCGCCCATATTCGGGCAAAACTAATTTTTTATGACTTGTGTTGTAAATGTTCATTTTTTTTACTCAATTGGTTTAGTAGTTTCGAGAACGTGTTTTTTTATCCATTTGGGGAAAATAATTGCTCCCATAATTAAATACGGGTAATAACTGATTAATCTCCACAAAAGAGCCATAACGGCGGCAAAACCTAACGGGATAAATTCTCCGAGATAGCGGGAAAAAACGTATTCTGAAAAACCGCTTCCACCTGGAGTCGGACTAACTAACATCATTATCCACATGACTAATTGTCTTGCGAACATTAAAAAATGGTCTAATTTTTCTCCTGTTAGTCCTAATGTGCTGATTAAACCGAGAATCAAAATATTGACTATCCAATATCTGCCTGTCCAAGAGAAGAATGTTGCGAAAAATGCTTTTGCCCAAAACGAGAAGGGTCTGTTGACAAATTCTTGCGAGGTTAAAACTAAATCGTCTGCTGTTCGCATTGCCCCGTTTTTCCAACGTTTTAAGAATTTCCAATTGAAAATTTTGTCAAGCAAAGTTTTTACACCCTTAGGGTTAATAAACAAACCGTAGCCTAAAAATGCGGTAAAAACGACAATAACCGTGTAACCAATAATGGCAAACATAAAAAATTCGTTTGTAAAAGAAAGCGAGGCGGTGTTTGCGTGAGAACCAACGAGAAATAAACTTGCACCGCCGACAACGAGGAATAAAATTGGCACCATTAAAATAAAATAAACCTCGTCGAGAAAGATTGTTGACATAACAACCGCTGTGCTTCTTCCTACGGAGAGTCCTTCTTTATTGACGAAATAAATTGCTACCGCACTTCCTCCGACAGCCGAGGGAGTAATAGCGGAGGTGAATTCCCACAACATAATTAAGTTAAAACATCTTGTCCATGAGAGTTTTCCATCTGTAAAAATTCGGATTCGCAGCATATAGCCGAAGTCTCGAATTGCCATCATTGAGAGGGCAAATAAAAACCACAAAACCGTTTTCCATGTAAAATCAAAAATCGAAAATAAATTTTCTGTCGGTTTATTGAAAATAAAAACGCATTTATTTTTTCCTAAACGTTTTGCTTCGATGAGCGAATTTTTTTTGAAAATCTGCGTATATGCTTGATATTCCGTACCTTTTGCCAGTTCTACGGTGTCTGTGAACATTTGTGTTTTGCTTTCCGAGATTTTCACTATATATTTTAACTGCATTTTCAAATTTTCCTGTTTCGCAGCGACGGTGTCAGTGATTTCGCAGAAAATTGTGTCTTTATTTGTGCTGTTTTCGAGAGAGAACCAATCTCCGCTGACGGTCTTAAAATTGATAGCCGCAATTTGTAAGTTGCTGATTCTCACCTCTTTGTAAAGCATATAAAACACGACCAACAGTCCGAGGAGCATTGGTAAAAATATTTTTGTTGGGTGAATTCCTTTTAAAATATTGCCCTGATTATTTGATTCTTGCGTTTTTTCCATAATGAAGTTTTTAAAAATGAATTAATTTGCAAATTTAAAATTTTTCAAAGAATTTTCGCAATAAATTTAAACTTTTTTTGAAAAAAAAATCAAAATCAAAAAAACCCTGACAAAGCAAAATATTGTCAGGGTAAAAAAATTAAAAAAATTAAACTTTACTCAAAAATTTGTCAATTTTTTGCAGTAAATCATTTTTGTCAATTGGTTTTGAGACGTAATCATCGCAACCAAGAGCAATAATTTTTTCTTTTTCTCCCTGCATCGCAAACGCAGTCTGAGCAATTATGGGCAAATTGGGTTTACTTTTTTTCACAACAGGAACAGCATCATAGCCATCCATAACAGGCATTTGCATATCCATTAAAACCAAATTTATCTCCAAATGAGACTCAACTAACTCAATAGCCTCGCGACCATTTTTCGCCCACAAAATCTCAACATTGTATTTTCGCAACACTTTTTCCAACAAAATGAAATTCATTTGTGCGTCTTCAGCAATTAAAATTGTTTTTCCTTGCCAATTATAATTTACAACTGTTTCACTCATTTTTGTTTTAACTTCTTGATTTTCAATTGTTTTAGTATAAGGTAAAGTGAAATAAAATGTACTTCCCTCGCCGAGTTTCGAGGTAACCCAAATATTCCCACCTAATAATTCTATAAAAGTCTTTGTTATTGACAAACCGAGTCCTGTTCCCGTATAATTTCGCTTATGAGACTTTTCCACCTGCATAAATCTCTCAAAAATTGACGACAACTTCTCATCAGGAATGCCGATTCCCGTATCTCTTACGTGAAAAAGAAGATTCGTTTTTTCGACAATATAACCAAACTCAATCTTTCCCGAATCCGTGAATTTAAACGCGTTGACAATTAAATTCGTTAAAATTTGCCGCAAACGATGTCTATCGGTGTAAACCAAAAAATCTTTACTCGGACAACCAATTTTTAAAACCAAATTGACATTATTTTTTTTATTTGTCTTTGAAAAAACCGAAAATAACTCGTTTAAAATTGAATTGATGTAAAAATTTTCCTTCTCAATATTTATTTGCCCGACTTCAATTTTCGCCGCATCAATTAAATCATTGATTAAGTGCATCAAAACGCTGCCATTATTTTGTATATAATTCAAATATTCCGTTCTGAGCTGCGAGTCAAGTTTGTCATTTTGCAGCAACTCGGTAAAACCTAAAATCGCATTTAACGGAGAACGCAACTCGTGAGAAACATTTGCGACCAACACAGATTTTAATTTATCTGCCTCCTCGGCTTTTTCCTTTGCCTCTTGAAGTTTTGTGATATTTAATTTTTGCTCGCGAATATCTTGAACGATTAATAAAATCCCTGCTTTTTTGTTAAAAACATCTTGAACGGGAGAAACCATTATGCGAAAATCTATTTTCTTTCCCCATTTTGACTCATAAACGCCTTCGAAAGTAATTTTTTCGTCATTTTCGATACAAAATTTTATATTTTCTGAAATTTTCGATTCTATCAACGACGGAAAAGTCAATAAATTTATTTCTCTTGTATGCTCGGCAGACGGCGACCCCAAAAGGTCAAGCACATTTTGATTCGCATATTGAATATTTCCATCTAAATCGGCGGCAATTATTCCCAAAGGGGCTTCGTTTAACAATTTGCGATATTTCTTCTCGCTCTCTTGCAACGCAATCTCGGTTTGCTTGCGGCGAGTTATGTCTGTTATGATTCCAACCATTCCGCCGACAGATTTATCGGGATTGAAAAATACGGTATTATACAAAATCACATCGTGCAAAGTGCCGTCTGAGTGCGGAAGTTTTAACTCGTAAACTTTTTTGTTGCAAGTTTTTAACAATTCTTTGTTATAAAAAGTCACTTTTTGAGCCAACAGCGGCGGAAAAATATCAAAAACCGTCAGCCCCGATAATTCCTCTTTTGTATACCCCAAAAAATCCTCAAACGCTTGATTACACCCAATAAATTCTCCCTTTGTATTTTTATAAAATAACGGATTTGGAATAGTTTCTATCAAAGTATTGAGAAAATTCAGATTTGTTGTTACCGCATCCTCGGCTTGCTTTCGTTCACTAATATCCGTAATATAATAAACGACCAACATTTTCTCCTGAAACACAAAATAATTCATTTTTGCCTGCATCCAACGAATATCGCTATTATGATGAATAATTCTGAACACAAAATTCTTCGAATGTATAAATTCTGTTACCACTTTATTATAATTCTCTATGAGAATTTTTTTGTCTTCAGGAAAAACTAAATCGAAAATAGACTTTTTTTCGAGTTCTTCTTTCGAATAACCCGTTAAATCGCAAATAGAAGAATTTACAAATCGAATCTGTCGATTTTCAACAATGATAATTGCGTCGCTTGCTTTGTCAATTATTTGATAAAAAAGGTGTTCCATAAAAACGTTTAATTTTCATTACAAAGGTAGTATTTTTTTTCGAGAAAAATACCACCTTTTCCAATTTTTTTACAAAACCAACATCGAGTCGCCGTAAGGTCCAAAACGATATTTATCCCGCACCGCAATTCTGTATGCTTCCATCAATAAATCATAACCTGTAAAAGCCGCTGCCGTCATCATCATTGTTGATAGCGGAATATGAAAATTTGTAACCAATCTTGTCGGAATATGAAACTCATGCGGAGGAAAAATAAATTTGTTAGTCCAACCATCGAAAGGTTTTAACTTTCCAATGATAGAAACTGAACTTTCCAATGTTCGCAAAACGGTTGTTCCGATGGCACAAACCTCGCGTTCCTTCTCTCTCGCCTCGTTGATAACTTTTGCGGTCTCATCAGAGATAATAATTTGCTCTGAATCCATTTTATGCTTCGTCAAATCTTCCACATCAACTTGTCTAAAATTGCCTAAACCGATGTGAAGCGTGATTTCGGTAAACACTAAACCTTTGATTTCCAAACGCTTAAGAAGTTCGCGGCTAAAATGTATTCCCGCCGTTGGAGCAGCAATTGCTCCTTCCAACTTCGCATAAATTGTCTGAAAACGGTCTTTATCCTCAGGAACAACCTTTCTGCGAATGGTGCGAGGCAAAGGAACTTCTCCCAATAATTCCAAATTTTTACGAAATTCCTCATAACTTCCGTCATATAAAAATCGAAGAGTACGCCCACGCGAGGTAGTGTTGTCGATGACCTCTGCGACTAACGCTTCATTCTCACCGAAGTACAATTTATTTCCAATACGAATTTTGCGAGCAGGATCAACCTGAACATCCCACAAACGTTGTTCACGATTCAATTCCCGAAGTAAAAATACTTCGATTTTTGCACCTGTTTTTTCCTTATTCCCGTACAAACGAGCAGGAAAAACTTTTGTATTATTGAAAACCATCACATCTTTGTCAGAGAAATAATCGCCAATTTCTTTGAAAATTCGATGTTCAAAGGCTTGCGTTTTTCTATCTATAACCATCAAACGCGCTTCATCGCGTTGCGGAGAAGGATGTTGGGCTACCAATTCCTCAGGCAACCGATATTTAAAACGAGATAATTTCATCGAAGTCAACATAAACAAGAATATTTTAATATTTCTTTTAAAAATTAAACTCTTCGAAAAAAGAGAGAAAAATAATTTTTACAAAATTACATTAATTTTTTGCGAAAGAGAAATTATTTTCAAAAAATTAAGTTTTTTTAACAAAAAATTTATTTTTCACAAAAATATAAATATTCCTCAATTTTCATCAAATTTTTTCACAACAACAACATTATATATTTTATATATATAAAATAATGTTAATACGTTGTTAAAAACTCAAGTTTTTCGCACTTTTTTAGTGAGAAAATGGAATTTTTTGAAAAGTTTTTAACAAAGTTATTAACAACCTAACTCATTGATTTTCAGTGCAAATACAAAAGTTATTAACATTAATTTCCGTTGTTTTCTGAACGTTTTAAAATTGTTAATAACTTTGTTAATAACTCGGCAAAAGTTGTTAATAACTTTGTGAAAAAGTGTTCTGAAATAAAGTTTTTAAAAAGTTATTAACATAGTTATTAACAATTTTCGCA
>DYQK01000217.1 GCA_020719385.1 Rikenella microfusus
AATTCAATAATTTCGAGTTTAATAAACCCAATAAAACAAATTCGTTGATTTTTGTGAAAAATAATTTTGTTTTTAAAAAATAATTTTGTATCATTGCCGCAACATTTAAAAATGTTTTATAATTTAATTTTGTTAAAATTCGTAATTATGAGAAAACAACATTTCTTAAGTCTTTCTTTTGTTTTTTGTTTATTTATCATTTGTTGTACCCCTTCGGCTGATGACATTTTTAAGGGAAATCAAAACTCTGTTGTACTTTTGCGTCATAATTTTGTTTACAAAGTTTCATTTGGGGAAAAATCAACTGCATACTTCAAAACTTACTCGGATGATTTAAGTTTAACTGACTTGAATTTCGATAAAGAAAGTGCATTGAAAGATTACAATACATCTTTTGGAACTGGTTTTTTTATCAGCTCTGATGGGAAAATTGCAACTAATAAACATGTTGCTTTTCCTTGGCAAAATTCTGACACAAAAAAATTTAAAGAAAAAATGGTTGGAAATGCAAGTGTTTTACAGTCAAAACTGGAGGAAACAAGAGAATCGGTTGAAGACAGTATGAGACTTGTAAAGCAGGCATGGGATAACTATTCAAGAGATTGGGAATCACAGACAAAAGACCGCGTAGAAAAATATTATGGAAATCTTGAATCGAAGCGAGAACGCATAAAAGACGTTTTGATGCAAATTAGACAAATACAAGGTGCAGACATCCAAGTTTCAGTGGAAACTATTTCGCTTGGTTATGCCCTAAATAATACTCACGTGGCAAGTGACAAAGATTATGTCGAAGTTGTTCCTTTAAAAATTTCCGACAAAGATGAGATTGATATTGCAATTTTGCAAACAAAAGATAAAAAGTTGCCTCAAAATATAACTTCTGTCATAAAAATTGATGAGAGTAAATTGAAAGAAGATTTAAAAGTGAATGACAAAGTTTATATGATTGGTTATAATTGGGGAACAGAAATTGCGAAGTCAAATCAGGGCATTCAAGTACAAATGACTCAAGGGACAATTAGTCAAAATCCAAGTGAATTTCGCGTTTTATACTCTATTCCTACTTTACCAGGTTCAAGCGGCTCACCAATTTTGGACCAACGTGGCAATTTAGTAGCAATAAATTATTTGGGAATATCGGGTTCACAAAGTTTTAATTATGGCATTTTAGGTAAATATTTAATTGAAATGTTAAAATATTTACCAAATTCTCAAACAAATTAATATTTTGTTTGCTTTCTTATGAAATCGTTGCCATTTTTTCAAGACTTGGCGACGATTTTTTCAAAAAAATTTTTCGTAAAAAAATCTCAAAAGTTTATTTTCTAATATTCCATTCTTGGAATTTAAAATCGTGTTTATTTAAGATTTTCACAGCATCACCCTTCGGTTTTATCACAAATAAACCTTTTTTCATCGCAAACTCGGCTACTTCGTGTTTCATTAGCATTCCTGCGACAGCACCGATTAATATTTTCCCTTTTACGCAAGACATCGGATGTTGCTCGATTTTTTCGATTTGTTTCAAATGATTTTCGACATCGCGCTGACGAAGTGTGTTTTTCACTTCGACAGCAACCGCATACATCGTGTTGACGACTAACAAATCTATTTCATATAAAATTGTTCCATCAAAATTTTCTTTGATGGCGTTAGGAAATATCTCGTCAAGGATAATTTTGCGTTCTCGAAACAACGCAATAACATTTTCGCGGACTTGTGCTTCTGCGGCTTCGCCGATGGTGTCGGTTAATTCACCCATTTTTTTATTGAGTTCTTTCATTTGCTTGTTGAAGTCGGCATTGCTTTTTTGCAAACTTGCCTCGAAGTCGGCGTGGCGTCTTTCTGCTGCTTCCTGACTCGCAGCCATTAATTCCAAAACATCTTGTTTTGTCAAAATAGTTTTCATACGATTTACATTTTTTATTTAATTTTGCGACAAAAATAAACCTTTTTTGCAACAAAACGAAATTTTTTCGTAAAAAAATCTCAAAATCTTAATTCTTTTTGCAAAAAGCGTTGCCCTCACTCAAAGCGATGGAAATGATAGACAAACACAAAACCCTTCGAAAAATGTTTCTCGAAGGGTAAAAAATCACAACAAAACAAAAATAATTGTTACAAAACAAAAATAATTGGAGCGGTATACCAAACGTTGACAGGCTGTCCGCGTTGTTTACCAGGTTTCCATTTGGGCATCGACTTAATCACGCGAATTGATTCTGCCTCAAGTAAATCATCCACTTTTCGAACAATACTTATCCGCTCAATACTGCCGTCACAGGTAACAACAAAACGGACATAGATCTTTCCTTGAATGCCATTCTCGCGAGCAGCAGGCGGATATTGAATGTTCTGAGCAATAAATTTGTGCAATTCGCCCTGACCTCCAGGAAATTCGGGCATTTCTTCAACAATTATAAAAACTGCCGAAGTATCGCAAATATTTATCTCCTCTTTTACTTGCGAAAACAATTGAAAAGAAGTAAAAATTAACAAAATAAGAACGATATTTCTCATAAAAATTTTTTTGCAAAATTAAAAAATGTTTTCGAAAAAACAAAATTTTTTTGTGAAAAAATTAATGAAACGCAACCGCCAACGCTGCAATACTAATTTTCACATT
>DYQK01000102.1 GCA_020719385.1 Rikenella microfusus
GTTCTTGGCACAAT
Source organism: Rikenella microfusus (assembly GCA_020719385.1). Lineage (GTDB taxonomy): Bacteria > Bacteroidota > Bacteroidia > Bacteroidales > DYQK01 > DYQK01. The sequence goes on from DYQK01000102.1 coordinate 15, forward strand.
GCTAAGAAGCCCCTACGTCAACAGCAAAGGGGTAATTCACACAAATTTAATTTGCAAGGGAAAAAGTTTTTGAAAAATGCAATTTTCTCAAAAAATTTTGTGAATTGAAAAAAAATTATTATTTTTGCAAAAAATTTCTAAAAAAATGAAAATAGAACAGATTCATATTTGCAATTTCAAAGTTTTAAACAATTCATTAATGCAGTAAATTTTTTAATCAGTCAAAAATGAATCTCTTTTTTAACAGAATCGCAATAAATAGAAATGAAATTTCAGGTGCATTCGGCGATATTGGAACAGATTTACCACTTATCATCGCAATGTTGTCGGTCAGCGATTTAAAATGCTCAAGCGTTTTGATTATTTTTGGGACAATGCAAATCTTTACCTCGTTAATTTATGGTTTGCCGATGCCTGTTCAACCATTGAAGGCGGTTGCGGCAATTGTTATCTCACAAAAAATCTCAAGCGAAATCATTTTTGGAGGAGGAATCGCAATCGGAATTTTAATGTTACTCCTAACTCTCACAGGTTTAATCACTTTTTTAAACAAAATTATTCCAAAAACTATTGTTCGAGGAATACAATTTGGGTTAGGAATGCAACTTTGCTTGATGTCTTTGAAAAATTATATACCTGCTGACAAATTTTGGGGTTATATAATTGCGTTTGTTGGTTTTTTTGTCGGACTAATCTTGCTTGGAAATAAAAAATATCCGCCTGCTATTTTCATTATTGCTCTTGGAATCATTTATTCGTTAATTTTTCACACAGAAGCATTCCTGAATTTGCAGTTTTCGCTTCCGCAGTTTTCGCTTCCGCAACTCAAATTTGACAACGTTTTAACAGGTTTTATTCTCTTAGCATTGCCGCAAATTCCTCTTTCACTCGGAAATTCTATTTTCGCAACGAATCAGTTGGTTAAAGATTATTTCCCCGATAAAAAAATCTCGGTAAAAAAAATCGGACTGACCTATTCTTTTATGAATATTATGAATGCGTTGCTCGGCGGCATTCCAACTTGCCACGGCTCGGGCGGAATCGCAGGACATTATACCTTCGGCGGAAGGACAGGCGGGTCAACATTGATTTATGGAAGTTTTTATCTCCTTCTCGGACTAACATTCGCAACTCACCCAAGTAATATTTTTCAAATTTTTCCAAAACCAATATTAGGAGTAATACTTTTGTTCGAAGGAATTGCGTTAATTCTTTTAGTAAAAGATATTATTACGAATAAAAAAAACTTTTTTATCGCAATATTAGTCGGAATAATGGCAAACGGTCTGCCTTTTGGTTACTTGGTCGCAATGATTTTGGGAACAATTTTATACTATTTGCCGCAAAAATGGTTTTTAACTCATTTTGGAAAACAAAACGAACAAAATTCTGACAAGTAAAATTAATTTTTCTCAAAAAATTTGTTTACTTTTGCCTCAAATTTAAAATATTTCATCGTTTTTTGCTTCGAAAAATTATGAACGAGTTTAATTTTAAAATTGAAAAATGATGTCAAAAATTATTTTTTGGTGTAAGTATTTGATTTACAACCTTTTTGCGAAACATCAAAACGGACACGGAGTTCATTCGCCTTTTTTGTACGAATTATTGACCGAAGTTATTGAGCAGCCGCATTCTTATTATGCGTATTTTGATATTTCTGATTTAAAATTGTCTTTGTATTTTTCGAAAAAGTTTAAACCGTTGAAAATCAAAGAGTTAATCAATGAAAGTATTGACGAAAAATATGGAGAATTGTTGTTTCGCTTGGTAAATTTTTTTAAACCCCCCAATATTTTAGAATTTGGCACGTCTCTCGGAATTAGCACGTTGTATTTGGCATCGCCGAGTAGGGATTCGCAAATTATTTCTGTCGAAAAAGACGCTGAACGCTTGAAAATTGCGAAGCAAAATTTTGCGAAATTGAAAAAAACGAATATTTCGGTGATAAATAACGATTTTGAAAAAAGTTTGCCTGAAATTTTTGCCAAAACCAACATTCTCGATTTTGTGCTTTTCGATGGGAATCATTCGGGAGAAGAAATGTTAAATCTTTTTTTAAAATGTCTGCAAAACATTGATAATCAAAGCATTTTCGTTTTTACCGATATTCATATGGATTCTGAAAAAGAGAAATATTGGAAAAAAATAATTGAGAATTCTGAAGTTACTCTTTCTGTTGATTTGTTTTTTTTGGGGATAATTTTTTTCAAAAAAGAACTTTCGAAACAACATTTTACAATTAAATTTTAAATTTTTTCACACAAATAGCCCTAAAATTTAGGTTTTTCTCAAAAATTTTAAATTTTTTTTGAGAAAAATTTTTTTTCTCAAAAAAATATATATACTTTAGCATACATTTTTTTTTCATATCTTTGAAGAAATTTTTAACTAAACATTTTTTTTATTAACCCAAACCTCACGTTTTTATGAATGTATATTTTCAAAAAAGCATCAAACTATTGATTTTTAGTTTCTTGCTGGCAAGTTTTTCGTCACTTTCTGCACAAAATTTGCCTATTTTTATCCGAGATGTAATGAAAAATCCTTATTCGGTTACATTTCACGTCACAAATTCTAATAATTTGCCCGTTTCTGCGGCAACGGTTAATTTCAATGACACTTCCTTTCTCACTGACACAGGCGGAAATGCTGTTTTCACAGGAATTATTCCTGCCGAGAATATTCCTTTCTCCGTTTCGAAGGAAAATTTTTTCACAAAAAGCGGACTAATCAACGTTTCAAATGCAAATATTACTCAAGAAGTGACTCTTTTGCAGGGTGTTGACGTAACTTTGGGCAATGAATCGCAACTCGAAGATGTGCCGTTAGATTTTAATTATCGCAATAGTTTGAGTGAAGTGATTTATCAAGCTTCCGAGATAAACATTGCGGGAAATTTGGTTGGAATAAAATATTATTCCGATTTTCGGACCTCAGTGACGAAACCTGTAAAAATTTGGGTGGGCGAAACTACGCAAACCGATTTAACGAATGACTGGATTTCTGCGAATCAGTTGAATCTCGTTTTTGACGGAATGGTTTATTTTCCCGAAGGAGCAGGTGAGATTTCAATAATTTTTGATTCCATTTATGCGTATCAAGGACAAAATCTTGTTGTTATGGTTCAACGACCAATGGAAACGCAATGGTTCAGTAACAATAAGTTTTTGAGTTCAATATCGTATGATTTTGCTAACAGAACGCGAAGTGCGGGGTCGTTTACTTATCCCTTAGATCCGTATTCTACTCCTTATGCGACTGCGTATCAGTTGAAAAATTTTATTCCCAATACAACATTTCTCTTTGATGTGGATGGAATGGGCAAAATTCATGGATATTGCGTTTCTGGAACCGATTCTCTTTCGCGTGCAACGGTTTCGATTTTAGAAAATGGTTTCAACACAGGAACAGATGGAAGCGGTTTTTATCAATTTCCTTATTTGCAACCCAATACTTACTCGCTTTCTGCAGAGAAAATGGGTTATTTCGACACCGTTGTCTCGGCAGTGGTTGCTCCGAATCAAACTTTACAACAAAATATTCAGCTAACGCCGTTGCCTTTGTACACTCTTTCGGGCAATGTTGTGTTGAATGATAATTTATCTTTCGGCGTTGATAGTGCGATAATTACTATTGATGGTTACTCAAATTATTTTGCAGAAACTGACGCAAACGGGAATTTCTCTATTCCGAATGTTTTTGGAATGAAAGAATATCGAATTACGGTTTCTTATATGCTTTCAGGTTACAGCGATTATGAAAGTACGTTTTTTATTTCAGGAAATCTCAATTTGGGGACAATTGTTTTGAATCAAGTTGCGTATTTGCCGCGAATGGTTCACGTTGTTGATAATCAAACTTCAGCACGAATCTCTTGGCAAGCACCAGGAAATTCCTTCGAGACTCAGTATATATACGATGACGGAACATCAGAAACAGGTTGGTTAATCAACGAAAATTACAACGCATGGATGGGAAACAGATTTTCTGTTACAGACATCGGGGTAATTAAGAGTGTTGATGTATTTTTTCAGTCAAATTCTGCTGCAGGAAATGAACCAATGACTATCGACATCTTCAACGAATCTGGAAGTTTCATCGGAACAAGCGAACCTTTTGTGCCTGTTGCGAACACTTGGAACACCGTTAATTTCAATAATATTCCTTACAACGGAACTTTCTTTGCTCTTCTTCATTGGAATAGTTTATCTTCGCCGACACATTATCTCGCCTACGACACTGACGGACCAAACGCAAACACCGATATGGACTGGTATTATGACGGAACAGAATGGCAGTTGGTTCACGCAGGTGGTTATCAAGCAGGCGTATTTCTCATTCGCGTAACTGCCGACATCACAGGAAAAGGAAAAGCAACTTACTCCTTCGAAAATGGAAAGTTAAAAACCTCGCAAAATAAACTTTTAAACATTTCTCAAAGTAACAGAAAATCTGTTGCTGCGAAAAATGAGAAAAGCAAAGCATTAATTGGTTATAATGTTTACAGAGTGCGAAACGATTCAGACTGGACGACACTCGCAACTAACATTCAAGATACGTTTTATGTTGATAATTCTTGGCAAACGGTAAATTGGGGTTTATATAAATTTGCGGTGAAAGCGATTTATTCCAACAATGTTCTCTCGAATCCTGCTTTCTCGAATCTTTTGGAAAAAAATATGCTTGTTCAAGCAGAAGTTCAACTTCTCGGAACAGGAAGCGACTTAGGCGGAGCAAGAGTTCAACTTTCAAATCAAGATGGAAACCCCGAACATTCCTACGTTGTTTACTCGAACACTCTCGGAGTTGCCGATTTCTCGCAAGTTTTTCGAGGAAAATATGATATTTCTGTGAATCATCCGCTTCACGACCCATATTTCGCAGAAAATATTGTCATTGAAAATGATTCTAACGAAATTATTGTTCCGCTGACAGAAAAACCGTTGCCGCCCGCGCGCGTCAGAGTAATTACAGAAGGAGTTAATAATCGAATTTATTGGAAATTGCCAGGGTCGGGTTACTCCGAATATTTCGAAAATGGACTTCCACAGAATTGGTTTTACTCCGATTCCTCTAAAACTTCGGTGCAAAATGGAAAATTAACTTACACAGGAACAGGCAATTTATCGCAAGTTGATGCTTATCCGATACAATATTTCGATGACTGCGTTGTTGAGTTTGAGGCAACAAAATATTCAGGCTCAGCACTCGCAAGTTATGGCGTAATGTTGCACAGCACGGGTTCTATCGGCGATTCTACCGTTTGCGGATACAGAATCAATATTACCGCAGGCGGCTATTATTCCATTTGGCGATACGACAACGGCGGTGCAGTAATGATTCAAGCATGGACGCAAGCAAATAATTTGAACATTGGAATCGGTGTTTCGAATATTGTTACCATTGACGCACTCGGCGGATATTACAGAGTATTTTTCAATGGAAATCTCGAATACGAATTTACAGATACTTATTATCTCGGCGGCTACGCAACATTGTTTATGTACGATTTCAAAAACGATGACATAACAACTTTCGATTATTTCAAAATTATGCACGGAGCATCAACGATGGGAAATAAAAATATCGTTGCCTCTTCGACTAACATTTCTGCAAAAGGAGATGAAAATGTTTGTTTACTCGAAAATATTCCTGCGAAAAAACAACATTTCGAAGCGAAAGGTTTAGAAATTAAAAATCCTTCGCAAAGTAAAGCGTTAGTCGGCTATAATGTCTACCGTTGCTTGACGAATCAATTGTATCAAATTAACCTTTGGACTTTGTTAAACGAAAATCCTGTAATCGATACAACGTTTATTGACTCGCAATGGGAAATTTTACCTTGGGGTGAATATATTTATCCCGTTAAAGCAGTTTATTCTGATGGAATATTATCTCCTGCCTCACTTTCTAATGCAGTTGATAAAGAAATGTATGTACCTTTAACGGTCAATATTACGACTAATTCGGGTACTTCACCCAATGGTGCGTATGTTGTTTTGCAATGTCTTGATGCGAATCCGCAACATTTTTACTATGGAGTTGTGTCAGGTAACTCAATAACATTCCCAAATGTCTATCGAGGTTATTATGATGTTACAACAACATTGAAAAATCATAACTTAAATTACTCTCAAAACATCGCAGTTTTAGAATACGCAAATACTTTTGATGTTGAATTGACAGAAAACGTTCATTCTCCTTATAATTTGAACGTTAAAAATGTCTTTAACGGAGCAAAGTTTACTTGGAACAACGGCGACAAAGCAGTTTTCAAGTTTGAAAACGGAGAAATCCCTGAAGGTTTCGAGGTAAGAACCTTAGATTATAACATTAGTCAAGAAGGAATTCCTTGCACATGGAGCGTCAATGATTTCTCAAACGAAAATTTTGCACCCTTCGGTCAATATCATTGCGGACTTTGGTGGGATTATGCCGAACAAGATGAATGGTTAATTACCCCTGAATTTGTTTGTGACTCAAAATCGAAGTTAATTTTTGAATCTTCAAACTTCGAAGGGTCAATATTCGGCGACCATTATTATGTAAAAGTTACTTTTAACAACGGTTTAACGTGGAAAACCCTTTGGGATGCGTCAGCACTTTCAGGAAACGGATACAACAATTATTTTTACCCTTATCTCATCGATTTGAGTGAATTTTCGGGACAAAAAATTAAAATTGCGTTTCAAGCGTACAGCCCAAACGGACTTTGGTATACTTGGTTCATCGACAATCTTCGCGTTACTTCGAATGATGGAAATCTCAAATTTGCGAACACTGAATTGACGAAAAAATCTCTCGCAAAAAAGACTCAAACAGGTACGAAATCTCTCGCAAAAGGACTCGCAAGAGACGGAAAAATCAGATTTGTCGCTAAAACAGAAAAATCGGTGTTAAATTATTCTGTCTTTTTAAACGGAACTCTCGCAGGAACAACAACAGACAGCACTCGGTTATTTAACGAAAACATTTTAACAGCAGGAAACACCTACACCGCAGGCGTTACAACGACTTACTTATCAGGCAACACCGACACTTCTTATATCGATTTTGTTTATGAAAACGTAATTCCTGTTCAATTTACAGCAAACATCACGACCAGCGACGGTACAAATCCTGAAGGAACGTATGTTTTGCTCAAAGATACAGGAAATCAAATTCTTTATGAAACTTTTGCTCCTAACGGCGGAGTAACAATTATCGATTCGGTGCGAAACGGAGTTTATAATTTGTTTATTTACCGAGACGGTTATTTGCCGTTTAAGAGAAATAATTTAATTTTAAACGACAGTCTTTACTCCATAAATGTTCCTTTGACAGAAGTTGCGTTTCCGCCTGCCAATGTTCAGGTAAGAATCGATTCTACAACGAATTCTGCAATTGTTGAGTGGCAACATCCAACGCCGACAGATTTAGGTTTACTGGAAAGTTTCGAAAATGGTTTTCCACCTGCAAATTGGAGTCAAATTATTACGAATACAGGAAATCCGTCTTCTTCGGGACTTTATCCGACTTGGTGTCAAACGGGAACGGTTAATTTTCAAAACGGAGCAGCAATTCCCGTTCATGGAAACGCTCAAGTAGGGTTAAAATGGGCTGAAACACATCAAGATGAATGGTTAATATCAAGTGATTTTATTTGTACTGGAAACTTAACTTTTTGGTATTGGGGACATAACGGTTCGACTCACGGCGACCATTATACCGTTAAAGTTTCGACAGACGGCGGAGCAACATGGACCATCGTTTGGGACGCATCAGAATTGCCCGAAGCAGATAATCCTTATATTGCACCTGCCGAAGTTGATTTATCTGCGTATGCAGGACAAAACATTCGACTCGCATGGAACGCATACGACACAGACAACGGCGGAATTTGGTTTTATTGGTTCATCGATGCGGTAACAGTCGGCGATATGACTCTCGATTTGTCAAAAGCGACTAACATTTCGAAATCAAATATTTCATCGTTAAATTCGAAAAATGAACTTCGAGATAACAAAGTTTATTCACTCGTTTCTCAAAAATTTAACTCGAAAAAAGAGACTTTCTCAAGTTTAATTTCGAAAAATTCGAGAAAAAATAATTCGAAAGCCTTGTTGAGTTATCAAATTTATCGTTTCGCAGAAAATTCTTTGTCTTGGGATATTATCGCAACCCAAAATGCTCCCGACACAAATTACACCGACCCAACATGGAATGCTTTGCCGCAAGGAATGTATTATTACGCAGTGAAAGCAGTTTACTCGAACAACAATACTTCGTCTGCTGCAACTTCGAATGTGATTCCGAAAGACATGGCAACAACCGTTACCGTTAATGTTACGACTAACGCAGGAAACGCAGAAGGTGCAAAAGTCATTTTAGTAAATCACGATGGCAACGAAGAACATCGTTACGTACAATTTGCCCCCAACGGAGGAGTAACTATTTTGCGAAATGTTTGGAAAGGTACATATTTGCTCGGTGTGAAAAAAGATGGTTTCTATACTTTTATGCAAGACAGCATTGACATTCAAAATCCGACAACATTGAACGCTGAATTAATTGAGAAATTGTTGTCTGTAGTCAATTTGCAAGTCGCAACTTCAGAAAATACCGCTCAAGCAACTTGGTTGCCGCCCACGGCTATTCGTCCTTCGTATCATTTGCATTGGGATAACGGAATTTCTGCAAACGGAATCGGTACAGGCAATAACGCACAATTTGATGTCGCCGCAAGATTCTCAAATTCTGATTTAGCAGGAACAAATCAAATGTTATTGACAAAAATTCGATTCATTCCCAGAGAGGCAACCGCCCAATATGCCGTCAGAGTATGGACAAAAATCGCAAACGGAGACCCATATATGATTGTAAACCAAGAAGCAACCAACATTGTCGCTAACGAATGGAACGAAGTAATATTGAACGAACCCGTAATTATTGACACAACAAAGGAATTGTGGCTCGGTTACAACATCAACACAACAACAGGATATCCTGCAGGATGCGACAACGGTGCAACTATTGAGGAAAAAAGAAATTTAATGTTTTGGCAAAATCAATGGGTAACTTTGAAAGCATTCACAGGAATCGATGGAAATTGGAATATTCAAGGTTTTGTCGAGTATCAAGATTTCTCACCAACAAAAACTGATTCTAAAATGTTGTTGCAGTACAAAGTTTATCTCAATGATAATTTAATTGAGACAACAAATAATTGTTTTGCGAATCTTGATTCTTTGACTCTCGGAAATTATGTTCTCGGTGTTTCTGCCGTTTATACTTCAGGAATTAGCGATACAATTTCTCGAAATTTCAACATTCTAAATACAGAACCACAAATTGTCAATATTTCTGACTCCTTAGCAACAGAAAATGAACCTTATCAAGCGATTATTTCTCTTCAAGACCCTGATGTGAATCAAGTTTTCAATGTTTTGATGGAAAATAACCCAAATTGGTTAACTTTAACGAGATTAACTGATAAAACTTTTGAAATTTCAGGAACACCCGACAGTATGGGAACATTTCTGATAAATCTTTCTGCAACAGACGGACTCGATACGACAGAAACCTCGTTCAATTTGTATGTTGGAGTTGGAATTTACGAGGTAACATTCTCGGTCAAAGATATGAATAATCAACCACTTGCGAATGCGAATGTTTATCTTTCGGGTTATGATACTTTGACAACCAACGTTGATGGAACAGTTGTATTTTCTGCCATTTCACCTGCGGCTAATATTCCTTATTTCGTTTCGAAAACAGATTTTCACGACACAACAGGCACCGTTTCTGTAACGAATACAAATATTTCTCAAGAAGTTAAAATGCGTTTAATTGTTTATAACGCAACTTTTGTGGTGAAAAATTTATCAGGAAATTCTATTCCTGATGCAACAGTTAACTTGACAGGTTACGGTTCACAAACGACAAATGCAACAGGAATTGCTACGTTTTACAATATTATTCCTGCACAAAATATCTCTTATTCTGCTACAAAAACGGGATATTTCGACACAACAGGGACAATTTCTGTAACCAATTCTAATGTTTCTCAAGAAGTAAGATTGCGTTTAATTACGTATTCGGTCAGTTTTGCTGTCAGAGATACGGTTGGAAACCCAATAGAAAATGCAACGGTTAATCTCACAAATTACGGTTCACAAACGACTAACGCTGCGGGACAAGTTACTTTCACAAATGTTGCCCCCGCAAATGATATTACGTATTCGGTTTCGAAAAGTACGTATTATCAAGCACTTGGTTCGGTAACGGTTACAAATTCAAATGTTTCTGAAAATGTAATTTTGCGTTTAATTACTTATAACGCAACATTTATTGTTAAGGAAATGAACGGTGTTCCGTTGCAATATGCTTCAGTAACTCTCGAAGGTTATGGAACGCAAATTACAAATATTGTCGGACAAGTTACATTCACTAACATTTATCCTGCCACAATTCCGTATTCTGTTTCTTGTGAAGGTTTTCACGATACAACAGGCACAATTTCTGTTGTTGATATGAATCTCACTCAAGAAGTAAGAATGCGAATTATTACTTATGACGCAATTTTTGTGGTGAAAGATTTGGGTGGAAATCCGCTTGTTGATGCAACGGTGGTGTTAAATTACGATTCTTTAACAACAGACTCGACAGGAACAGCCATTTTCAGAAATTATATTCCTGAAAATAATATTCCTTACAAAGTTTCGAAATCAGGTTATTACGACACAACAGGCATCATTTCAATTATTGACACGAATGTTACTGAAAATGTTGTTTTAATTTTGAAAACTTATTCCGTTACTTTTGAGGTAAAAGATGAACTTGGAAATTCGCTTGAAAATGCAGTTGTTTCGCTTGAAAATTTCATTTCGCAAACGACTAACAATTTAGGAAATGTTGTTTTTGAAAATGTTGCTCCAAATTCTTACGATTATGTTGTTGAAAAAGAAGGTTATACTTCAGATTCGGGCAATATTTCTGTTGTTGATGCGAATGTTACTGAAACTTCAGTTTTAACTTTGAAAACTTATTCCGTCATTTTTGAGATAAGAGATGGAATTGGAAATGTTATTGAAAATGCAGTTGTTGTTTTGTCAAATTTTGCTCCGCAAACGACTAACAATTTAGGAATTGTTGTTTTTGAAAATATTATTCCTGCCGATTCTATTCATTATTCCGTTTCGAAAGAAAATTATCTCGAAAAAACGGGCAATATTTCGGTTATTGATGCGAATGTTACCGAGAATGTTGTTTTGGAACATTTAAAATATTCCGTCACATTTAGCGTTACCGATTCGGTGAATAGTGTTATTGAAGGAGCAACGATTTCGTTCAATAATGTTGAAAAACTTTCTGATGCAACAGGAAAAGCGATTTTTGAGGAAATTGAAAACGGTCAATATTCGTATTCCGTTGAAAAACAAGGATTTTACTCTGTTTCTGATTCCTTAGAGGTCAATAACGAGAATATTTCGAAAAATGTTGTTTTGAGAATTATTCCAGTTATTCACACATATTCTGTCACTTTTGTAGTAAAAGATACGTTGGGAAAAGCAATTTCAGGTGCTTCGGTGAAGTTTAATAATGACACAATTTTAACGAATTCTGAGGGAAAAGCGATTTTTGCAGATGTTGAGAAGGCAAATAATTTGTATTATCACGTTTCGAAAGCAAGATTTAACTCTGATTCGGGCAGAGTGAACGTAGTTTCTGATACAACGTTTAATGTTGTTTTGCACGAGCCTGTTGGGATTTCGAAAATTGCGAATATCAATGTTTCTGTTTATCCGAATCCTACGCAAAATGAGTTCAATATTGAATTTATAGAAAATCCGATTTCTGCGAAAATCGATATTTTCGATATTCAAGGGAAATTGGTAAAATCAGTTTCAACGAGTTCTGTTTCATTATTGAAATTGAGTTTAGGAAAAGGAATTTATCAAATTCGAATTTCTACGGCAAAAGGCACGGTTGTTAAACGAGTTATTGTTGAATAATTTGTGTTAAAAAATAAAAACTTCTCTTTTTAGAAAGAGAAGTTTTTTCTTTTCGCAAAAAAATCTTAAATTCCAATTTTGAGAGAAACCATAAATCTACGACCGAGTCCGAAGAACACAGCCGCTGAGCGTGCATCGAAAGATTTGGGTGCAGGCGAAATATTTCCGCTGTTGTTATTTGCATCGGAGATATACACTTCGTCGAGAACGTTTAACAAATTGAAATTGAGATTAAATTTCGCAATTTTATATTTGAAATTGTAACCAACGTTTAAATCGAAGACGTAATAAGCAGGCAGTTTCCAAGATTCTCGTCCTGCGTCAGCACCTTTCAACGATATTGGGTCGAAATTGGCATAATAATCGGCAAAATAAGTTCCAATGACTTTTACGTACAAATTTTTGATGATTTCATAACGTACGCTTCCTCCGAATTGTGTTTG
>DYQK01000218.1 GCA_020719385.1 Rikenella microfusus
AATATTGTTTTTCGAAAAAATAAATATTGAGTCAGAAAAATTGAAAAATTTTATATTTTTGCAGTTTAAAATTTCTTTATGGAAAACGTTATTGAAAAAGTTTGGAACGATTTATCTTTGCTTGATAATTTTGCAACCGAGATTAGAGAAGTAATTTCTCTTTTAGACAAAGGAGAGATTCGCGTGGCAGAATTTTTGCCCGCAGAAAATCAATGGAAAATCAATGAATGGGTGAAAAAAGCGATAATTTTGTATTTTCGACTTCAAAAAATGGAAACTTTTGAGTCAGGAATATTAGAATTTCACGATAAAATTCCATTGAAACGCAATTATAAGTCTCTCGGAATACGCGTTGTTCCGCATGCGGTTGCGCGATTTGGTTCGTTTATTGCGTCTGGAGTAATTCTGATGCCTTCTTATGTGAATATTGGGTCGTATGTAGATGAAGGTACGATGGTTGACACCTGGGCAACGGTTGGTTCTTGTGCTCAGATAGGGAGAAGAGTGCATCTTAGCGGCGGAGTCGGAATTGGCGGCGTACTTGAACCTGTGCAAGCGGCACCCGTGATTATTGAGGATGACTGTTTTATTGGGTCGCGGTGCATTGTTGTTGAGGGCGTGCGAGTTTGTAAACAAGCGGTTTTAGGGGCAAATGTTGTGTTAACTGCTTCGACAAAGATTATTGATGTTACAGGCGAGGAGCCTGTTTATTATAAAAATTATATTCCTGAGCGTTCAGTTGTTATTTCGGGAGCAATTCCTAAGGAATTTGCTGCAGGAACATATTTTGTGCCGTGTGCTTTGATAATTGGGCAAAGAAAAGCGTCAACAGATTTAAAAACTTCGTTAAATAACGCACTTCGCGAATATAATGTCTCGATTTAGAATTTTTTTTCAAAAAAATTCTCTGAAAATTTTATGTTTTCTAAAAATAAAACCGATTCTGTTGTTTATGGCAATAGAATCGATTTTTATTTCTCAAAAAAATGTTACAAACGAAGTCCGAAAGTGATGAGAATTTTGTTTTCTCTTGTGCTTAAAATTGATTCGGTTGGTGTTTGATTCTGCGAAACATCGTATAAAAAATGGCTTTCCTTCCAAGAAGTTGTGATAAAACCAATGTCGAGGAAGAAATTTTGGTTGTTGAATCCGAATCCTCCCGATATGGATTGTCGCGTCATTTTTTGTCTGTTTTCTTGGCTGTTGTATGGATTTCCGTACAAAGCAAAACCGCCTCGGATTCGAAAATCGCCGAGCAACAATTCTGCACCTGCCCGAATATTTGAGGCTTGAGTAAATTGATTCTGAATTGCTTCGTTTTCTGTGAAAAAATCGCCGTCATCGGCTCGAAGTCTTGCGGTGCTGTAATCAACAAATTCGTAGTCGAGAGAGATTAACCCGATTTTTTGGTACAAAAATGCAACACTTCCAATTGCTCGGAACGGTGCGGTAATATCGTAGTCAAAAGTAGCGAGATTTTTATCATTAGGTGCTTCAAAGGGACCGAGTTGTGTTGTTCCGAGAGGTGCGCGGTTAAATCTTGCTGATGCCCTTGTTTCAAATTCGTCATGCATTGGGCAAAATGTTGGAGTATGAATCGCTGCACCGACTCTGACAAATTCTATGGGTTTATAAATCATTCCAAATTTGAAATTTAAACCAACACCTGTTGTTGTTAAATATTCTTCGAAGGAAAAATTATCTAAATTTACTTTGTCATCAACATCAAATTCTTTGTAAATCGAATTTGAAGTATATTTGATACTTTGCACGCCGAAAGTTCCGCCGATAAAAAGCATATGTCGATAATTTGCCCCAAATGAGAAGTCAAATTCACCTATTGAACCTCCCTGTTGCATCGTTTTTCGTTGCTTTTCTCCATAAACTCCGTAGAGTGGATGTCCATAAATATTTTTTGTCGTATCAACTCTGTCAATTAAGTAGCAGTCATAAATAATTCCTTCGTACATTGAACTTAAACTTTTTGGGTCTGTTCCGTCCGAGTTGTACATAAAATAATCGAGCATTGAACTGTTAGGGTTGACTCCTTCAATGACGATATTTCGTTGAAAGGCGGCAATGTGGTTATACGCAATACCGAAGTTTGCGTTCATCCATCCTGTTCCTTCGTCGTCGGCGTTGTAAGTAACAACGAATCCTAAGTTGTTGATGTTGAAATTATATCGGTTGTCGGTTAACATTTTGCCGAGATATGTTCCTTCGGTGGAAATTGACGAGAATGCGGGTGTTATCGCGAGTTCTGAAAATCGATATATCGCAATTCCTGCGGGATTTGCTCCGAGACACGACATATCTCCGCCGACGGCGCCGAATGCGCCGCCCATCGAGATGCTGCGTGTTGTTCCGCCGAAAAATGTTTGTGAATATCTCAAAGCGTCATTTTGATTTTGGGAAGAAACGAAATTCGATATTAGTCCCAAAAATAAAATTAATAAGAAACGAAATTTTAACATAAATTAAAAAATTTTAACGTCTGCGACCAGAATTTGAGTTAGATTTGGAATTGGAATTGGAGTTCGAATTTCGAGTTCCTGAATTGCTGTTAGAATTTGTGCTTCGATTTTCGCTTTTCTGATGAGTTTC
>DYQK01000103.1 GCA_020719385.1 Rikenella microfusus
ACGATTTAGTGCTTGATTACGATGGTTTCGAAAATACAATGGGATTCTTTAAATTGGTTTACAACGGCACATTTCTCAATAACACAGAATTTTTGCCCGTCTTAGGATATTCCCGCAGCAGCGAAATGAGAGACAAACATAAACGCAAAAAATTCGGATTACCGCCGCGCCCGCGCATGGCAAAAGTTGACGATTTAAAGGCAAGACAAAATTGTTATATCGACATTGACGGCGTTTGGATTCGATTCGAATGCACAATTAGCACTTCTGCCGACCAAATTCCAATTGCCCCAGGACGTTTAGTCAAGGAATGGACAGAAAATAACAGACGTTTTGCTCATTACAAAGTTGAAGGGAAAATGATGAATTTTTATTCTTTTTTGTCTTCGAAATACGAAGTGCGTAGAGACAAATGGAATAATGTCGATTTAGAAGTTTTTTATGACAAGCAACATCCATATAATATTGAGAAAATGATTGGTTCAATGAAAATGTCTCTCGATTATTATACGAAAAATTTTACACCTTATTCCTACAGCAATTTGCGAATTGTCGAATTTCCGCGTTATGACGTTTTTGCTCAATCTTTTCCAACAACAATTCCGTATTCAGAGGCAATTGGTTTTATTGCGAACCTTACTGACGAGGAAAATATCGATTATACTTGGTATGTTACCGCACACGAAATCGCACATCAATGGTGGGCGGAGCAAGTCATCGGTGCGAATGTGCAGGGAGCAACAATGTTGTCGGAAGCGTTTGCCCAATATTCAGCGTTGATGGTGATGGAGAAAAAGTATGGAAAAGAAAAAATGCGTAAATTTCTGAAGTACGAATTGGACAAATATCTCTTGGGCAGACGTAGAGAATTCGAAAAAGAAACACCTTTGTATCTCGTTGAAAATCAAAGTTATATACATTATAACAAAGGCAGTATTGTGATGTATGCGTTGCGCGATTATATCGGTGAGGATTCGTTAAATCATGCGTTGGCGCGTTTTGCGAAGGATAAAGCGTATCAAAATGCACCGTTTACAAATACGTTAGAATTTTTGACTTATTTGCGTCCTGTTGTTGCCGATTCGTTAAAATATTTGATAACCGATTTATTTGAGACAATAACGGTTTTCTCGAATCAAGCGAAAGAAGTGGAGTATACACAACTCGAAAACGGCAAATACAAAGTGAAAATAACGGTTGAATCGGTGAAATTCCGTGCCGATTCGTTGGGAAAAGAAACAGAAATTCCTGTTAATGATTATATTGACATCGGTGTTTTTGGAAAAGAAAAGAAAAACGGCAAAAAAGTTGAGAAAATTTTGTATTTGCAGAAACACAAAATCGATGCAAAGAAAAAAGAATTCGAAATTATTGTCGATTCTGAACCAACAGAAGCAGGAATTGACCCGTTTAACAAGTTAATTGACCGCATTTCTGACGACAACCGCAAAACTGCAACAAAGAAAAAATAACACTTTTTCGCAAGATTTTTCATAAAAATATAAAAAATATTTTTTGAAAAAAGAAATTCTTGAGAAATACAAAAAAATTGTCATCTTTTTTCGAAAAGAGATGACAATTTTCGTTATTTCTCAAAAAATATTTTTCTTACTTTACGACCAACTGAATGGCTTGCACTTTCTTTTTGATACGCGAAACATAATTTGTGTCTGTTGCATATTTTGACAGAAATTCTGCTTGTGATTCAGCGGTTTTTGCTTCGAAAATTCCTTGATAATGCGGTTGACGCAAAAATTCTATATAATCTTTGAAACAATCCTCGATACAATCATAAACTCGAAAATTTTCAGACGTATCAATTCGTTTTTTATTCACAAATTCTTGCGTTTTGAACAAAATAGTTTTTCCCTTCCAATTTTTATTCGCCTTTATTCCGAGCATATTGTTGTATTTAGTGAACAACTCGGAGTAGCCGCCTGTCTCGTGAAATGCTTGTGCAAGCGGAAGTTCGGGGAAAATTCCTGTTCCCTGACAAGCCGCAATAGCCGCAGGAGCATAATATTTATAAAATTCTATTTGATTCGTAATGATTCGCGGCGTCAATTTCACTTTTCCAGGAATTGGTTTCTCCTTCGGATTTTCAAAATACGATTTTACCACATCAACCATCGCCTGACTAATCTCGACAGTCGTAGATTTTACCTCATTAAACGTAGGAATTTGCGTTTGAGCCAAATTTCCTGTGTTACCTGAATTTAAAAATTTTTGCGAACCAAAAAATATTCCGACTCCAAGAAGCAAAGTAACCAACGCTGCAGCGGCATAACTTTTATACTCGACAATAATTTTCGTAAATTGCCAAGTTTTCTCGTCATTTTGCATCGCTGAGAGCGTTGCCGCAATGATTCGGCGAGAGTAAATATTTCCATTGGCATCGCAATAACCGTTTTCCTCTAAATATCTCTCCAACGTTTTGGGTATTCGTTGTTCTTTGTGCATCATTTTCCAGTCTGCGTATGGTTTTTCGCCGCTTTTTTCGGTTGTCGTTGCGATTTTTAACTTTTTCTCGTTTTTCAAAAGTCCGACTAAAGATTCGTTGTTGCGAAGCAATTCGACTGAGGGCTGCAATTCAGGAATTTGATTTTTCAAATTTTCCATCTCTGCGATAATCTCCTTCATTTTGTCCAAATTTGAACTTTGCAAACAAAACAAAAATTCTGTTCGAAAATCGCGAATTTTTCGCCGCAATTCTTTGTCTCCGTTTTTGAAGAAATATTTACTCAAACGGTTAAATTCCCGAAAAGCGATGTCCATTTGTCTGTTTATCTCGATTTGATTTCGAATCAACTGACTTGACGGAACTTGCTGCACAGAAATATCTGTGTTTTGCGAGGTAAATTGACCGATAATATGTTGAAACTCCGAGAGTTGTCGACTCAGATTTTGCTGCGTCAGATTGGTTTGTAAACCCTCAAGTTGTTTTATTACCTCGTTTATTTTTTGATTTATTGCGGTTAAATCATTGGAATTGTTGACAGAATTGGTTTTTTCTATCTCTAATTTCAATGTTTTTTTATAAGTTTTATTCAAATGTCGATGTCGTGTCATAATTTTTAATCGATATTGCGTTTAATGGGAACGGAATTTTTGATTTTGTACTCAATAAAAGAAACTTTGCTCTCAGCAATGCTTTCGATAAGTTTTTTGGTGTATTCTCGAAAATGATTCTCAGCTGCCCGAAACAACGAATCTTGACGAATATCATTTTTTGCGAAAATTTTAGTTTTCAACTCCAACTCAGCGGTGCTTTTTTTCGAAAAATTGCCTTCCTCCGAGATTACCGAATCGCTAATCATTTCAAAACTCAATAACTCTGGACCAAGTGCCTCAACGGTAAAGGTAGAATCTTTTTGATAAATCGAAATATCCTTAAATCCTGCTTTTGCGAGATATCTTTGCAAATAACAAAGCCGATTTTTGATAGTTTTTTCGTTCCAAGTGTAAAGTTTGTACCCAAATAATTCTATTTCGGTCTTTTCGGTACTTAAATACGAAGTATCAATTCCGACAGAAATTGGCTGCTCGGCAGTTGCTAACTCAATAATATATTGAATTTTTTTACGTTTATATTCTACTTCGGTTTTTCCTTGTTCAGCAACCTCGCTATTTTTCTTGATTTTGAGGCTAAAAATTAAAAAAATAATTACTCCGAGGACTACTAAAAACACAAAAAATTTCCGCATATTTTTCAAATTTTTAAAAAGACAAAGTTAATATTTTTTTAGAAAAAAAAAATTTTTTGTTAAAAAAATTTGAGAAAGTCGAAAAAAATTTACAAATATTTTTATTCTTTAACGAAAAAACAGAAAAAATTGTTACTTTTGCACAAAATTTTTGCAAGAATGGAAATTCTTTATCAAGACAACCACTTAGTTGTTGTCAATAAATTGTGTTCAGAAATTGTTTTGTCAGATAAAACAGGCGATTCGTCCTTAGAAGATGAGTTAAAGAATTATTTGAAAAAAGAATTTCACAAAAAAGGGGAAGTTTTTTTAGGTGTTCCGCATCGTTTAGACCGTCCCGTGAGCGGAATAGTTTTGTTTGCCCGCACCACAAAATGTTTAACGCGTTTAAATTCGATGTTTCAGAACAAAGAAATTCAAAAAACTTATTGGGCGGTTGTGAAAAATAAACCTTCGCAAGAATCGGCAACGTTGGTTCATTATCTGGTGCGAAATCATTCGCAAAATAAGAGTTATGCGTATGAAAAAAACGTCAACGATTCGCAGCGTGCCGAGATGTTTTACAAGATTATTTCTCAATCAGATTCGTATTTTTTATTGGAAATTGATTTAAAAACGGGCAGACATCATCAGATTCGTTGTCAGTTGGCGAAAATTGGTTGTCCCGTGAAGGGCGATTTAAAATATGGTTTTCCTCGTTCCAACGAGAATGCAGGAATTCATTTGCACGCACAAAAAGTTTCGTTTTTGCATCCGATAAAAAAAGAACTTTTAACCATTGTTGCCCCGCCGCCGCAGGAAAAATTGTGGGATTTTTTTGTGAAAAACCTTGAAAAATAATTTTTTCGAGATAAATTTTGCTTGAAAAAAGAGAAATATTTTTTATTTTGCAAATTTTCGAAAAAAACTTTGCAAAGAATTTTTTTATTGATAAATTTGTAACCTTATTTTTTTTAATTTCGCAAAAATGAAACTTCTTAAAAATCAAGCACTTCCTGAAAAAACTTCGTTTATTCTTATCGGAAATATTAACGATTTTTCAATTTTTAACTTTTCAAAAAACGAGGAACAATATATTCGAGAAAGTCTCGCAAAAAGACAACCCTTAATTGCCGTGAATCAATTTGAAAGATGGATATTAACTGCAGCTTTCGAAAATCGCGAGGCAAAAACAGCAACATTCGAAAACGCAAGACGTGAGGCAACAAAATTTTTGTCGTTTATTCTTTCTCACAAAATTGACAAAATTTGTGTCGTTGACCTTGATAATCAACAGGATAAGGTTTTATCTTTTCTCGAAGGATTAATCTCGGCAAGTTATCAATTTGTTAAGTATTTCAAAAATTCGTCAGAACAGCAAAGTTGTTTGCGAGAAATACAAATTTTTTCGCCCAATATTTCAGAAAATTCGCTTTCTGAGTTGGAAATTTTGATGGAAACGGTTTACAAAGTTCGCGATTTAATCAACGAGCCGCCGACAAGAATGAAAGTTTCGCATCTCACCGAATCGTTTAAAAATTGGGGCAACGAAGCAGGTTTTTCTGTGAAGATTCTTGATAAATCGCAAATTATCGCAGAAAAAATGGGCGGACTTTTGGCAGTTAATCAAGGAAGTTTCGATGAACCCGCTTTTGTGGTGATGGAATATAAACCTGAAAATTGTAAAAATTCACAGCCAATAGTTTTGGTCGGCAAAGGAATAGTTTTCGATGCAGGTGGTTTGTCGCTCAAGGAAACTAAAAATAGTATGGATTATATGAAATCCGATATGAGCGGTGCAGCAACGGTGGCAGGAATTTTGTTTGCGTTGGCAAAAAATAAAATTCCGTTGAATGTTGTTGCGTTAGTTCCTGCCACGGACAACAAACCAAGTGCAACTGCTTATATGCCTGGCGATATTATTGAGATGCGAAACGGTTTATTTGTCGAGGTGTTGAATTGTGATGCCGAAGGTCGTTTGATTCTTGCTGATGCGTTGAGTTATGCTAAAGATTTTTCGCCGTTGTTAGTCGTTGATATTGCAACACTTACAGGTGCAGTGATTAATGCTTTAGGGACTTTTGCGTCTGCGATGTTTTCAAATGCAGATAAAAATTTGATTCAAAACCTAAGAGAAAGCAGCGAGAAAACTTATGAACGTTTTGTGGAATTTCCTCTTTGGGAAGAATATGAGAAGATGTTAAAATCTGATGTGGCAGATATGAAAAATATCGGTGACGGAAGAGCAGGAATGTTTGCGGGAGCGAAGTTCTTGGAGCGTTTCGTTTCTTATCCTTGGATTCATCTCGATATTGCAGGAACAGCGTTTTTGCATTCGCAAGAAAATTATCTCCCCAAAGGTGCAACTGCCTACGGAGTGCGTCTTTTATATCATTTTTTAAAAACTTTTCTAAATTAAAATTATGACTTGCCCGAATTTAAAAATTGGAATAACTCACGGAGATGTCAACGGAATTGGTTATGAAATTATTATCAAAACGTTGATGGACAACAGTTTTCCCGAAAATTGGACTCCGATAATTTATGGTTCAAATAAACTTCTTGCGTATCATAAAAAAGCACTTAATATTCAAAATTTTGCTCCGCAAACGATAAAATCGTCTGAAGAGGCAGTTTTAGGAAAACCGAATTTGATTAATGCAGTTGATGAAAATACAAGAGTAGAATTTGGAAAAATGACTGCCAGCGCAGGAAATGCGGCTTATCAGTCTCTCGAAAAGGCTGTTGAGGATTTATTAGAGAAAAAAATTGACATTCTCGTAACCGCACCTATCAATAAGTTTAATATTCAGTCTGAAAAATTTTCTTTCCCCGGACACACAGAATATTTGGCTCAAAAATTCAACACCGAAGAAGCATTGATGCTAATGGTGGGTGAACATTTGAAAATTGCGGTTGTTACGGGACACGTTCCGATTGCGAAGGTTTCTGAACAAATTACTATCGACTTGATTTTGAAGAAGTTACGTTTATTGAACCAATCTCTGATTCAAGATTTTGTCATTCGAAAACCATCAATAGCGATTTTGGGTTTAAATCCTCACGCAGGCGACAATGGAATTATTGGCCGCGAGGAAATTGAGGTAATCATTCCTGCCTTGGAAAAAGCAAGAGAAGAAGGAATCTTAGCCCTGGGACCTTATGCCGCAGACGGTTTTTTTGCGTACAACGACCTTTCTAAGTTCGACGCAATATTGGCAATGTATCACGACCAAGGTTTAGTGCCGTTTAAATCTTTGATTCAGATTCGCAACGAAGGAGTTAATTATACCGCAGGATTGCCAATTATTCGAACCTCGCCCGCACACGGAACGGGTTACGACATTGTTGGAAAAGGCGAAGCATCAGCAGATTCGATGAAAGAAGCGATATTCTTAGCGTGTAAAATTTATCAAAATCGACTTTTTTATTCAGAATTAACGCAAAATATTTTGCCGCATTACGATGTTGACCAAGAAATAAAAAACGAAGAGACAAATTCTTAACAAAAAAAACCTTCACAAAATTTTTGTGAAGGTAAATTTTTTAATCGTTGCTGTGAATTACCCGTTTGCTGTTGACAAAGGGGCTTCTTAGCATTGTGCCAAGAATTTTTCTTGGTTCTTCGAGAGTATGCTTTTTAGGTTTCTTGCGAAACGGTCATCCACAGAGACTTTCTCCCCAAGCGTAACTTCGGAACATTCCATTCCTAGAAAGAACGTAGAGATAACTTGGTCATCGTTATCAGCGGCAAAGGTAAACATTATTTTCGACAAAACAAATTGTTTCCAACATTTTTTCTTTTTTTTCAAAAAATTTCTGTACTTTTTTTATCCGCAACGCTAAAGACATAGCGGTTTAATCATTGCTATAAAAAAGTTTTATTGCCTGCAAATTTTTGTAAATTTGTTTTAAACCATCTAAATCAAGAGAATCAAAAGATTTCGAAATGTAATATTCGTAAGAATTTTCGGCAATTTTTTCTAAAATGACAAAACGCCAAATTGCTCCGACAATATATGCACCACGCATTAAATTAACATTATTTAACTCTATTGCGACCAACATTTCTGCGAAAAGTTGGTCTTCAACATCAACATTGTGCTTCGTTTGTTTAAATTCCTGAATAAAAAAATACGGTTTTCGAGGTTCTTTCACACCCATTGCGAACATAAAATCAGTTTTCCCGCTAAATTCTACACCGTTTATTTTTGCTTTTAACGGTTTATCATAAAAACCACGTTTTTCCTTAGAACGAAAATGAACTTTATTAATAATTTGACTAATAAATTCCATTTTCAAATCCTCTTCAGAGTAACTTGAAACGTAATCTCGCTGGTCTTTTATCAATTCTGATAAAAAATTTGACTCCTCCTCGCTCAACGGATAATTAAAATTTATCCATTCAACAAAAGAATCGTGATGAGTAAGGGAAGAAAACTTCACAATTTCCACCAAATCATCGTATTTGGCAGTTTGAAAAACAATTTTTTCAGGTTTTCCCATAAAATTTCGTTTTAAATTTTCACAAAAATACAAAAATTCTCTCAAAAAACAAAATTTTTATTTGTAACGAATAAAAATTTCGTTATTCATTGTGCCTTGCAACGTAGGATTCTGTTCAATGCCGTGCAAACGTCTTGCCCAATAAGGTATTCCTTCAGTGTTATCGCTAATGTAATCAAAAATTTCTTGATAAGAAAGTTTATTATCTGAATTTTTATCTGAAACAGAATGTTGATGAATGGCTTTTAGAAAAAAATACGTAAAAAGTCCGTGTTTTTTGGCAGGAAACCAAGTCGAAACTTGTTTCGCAGCAGAAGAACTCAAAACAGCAGTATTTTTCGCGTAAATTAACTCATCTCGAATTTTTATGACCAACGGCGAAATATTATTGTAAATATCTGCACCCGAAAAACATGCGTCAATAATGACGGTTTTTTTGCGAGCAGGAATTTTTGTAATATTTTTATAAAACAATTCCAACGAATAACCTTGAATTTCGAGATAAGTTGGTTCGCACTCAACAGGCACAAAAAACCCTTTTCCATTTTTCAAATCTGGAGCTCCGTGTCCTGAGTAAAAAATAAAAATATCTGATTTTTCAGGTTTAACGGCGTTGTATAAACGTCCTTTTTCGTTGTTTTCTGTTCCAAAAAATAGTTCAAAATCGCTTTTTGTTGCGTTAATTTTGAAAAAAATATTCGTTTCTCTAAAACCAAGCACTTGAATCAAATATTTTTTTATCAAAATTGCGTCTTCATCGGCAAAATCGACAGATTTCGCATACGTATATTTTGTATTTCCAATGACAACCGCTATTGCGTCAGGGTTGTTTTCTTGCGTGGCAGGAAAATTTGACTCAATATTATAGTTGTCGGTGAGTAGTAAATTTTGATTTTGGTTGTTTTCGGGAATATCTTGAATTTTGGGGTTAAAAGGTTGATAATCAATGTTATCTGTTCGTTGATAAATTGTCTCAAAACTATCTGATGGACTGAAAAATTCAAGGTGAAACAATTCCCATTGCCCGTTTACAAGTTTAAATTCGGGATTTTCGATTCTTAGAAGAGAAAAATTTTGTTTAAAAGAAACCGCATTTGCGTAAGGAATTTTCACTACAATTTCTGCGACAGAGGGAAAAGTGAGTTTAAAAGTTTCATTATCTGCATCATAATTCGAAATCGAAACATTTTTCCAATTAATTCTGTTGACATAATCTTTTTGGTAAAGTTTCATTGCCTCGTCAGCGAAGGCGATTTTCATAGAATCTTTTTTCGAAATTCGCTGCAAATAAGCATCTTTTTTCTCAAATTCCCATTTTTTGAGCCATTCTTTCATTTTGATATTTACGTATTCCTTCACAGATTCGGCTGAAGAGAGAATTTGCTGCGGATTTTCTGAATACGCAAAAAAATGTTCGACAGAATTTTTGTGAATCAAAGCAGTTGCGTCATCGGTTTCGACTTCATATTCGTTAGATTGAGTGCGAAAACTTTTCACGACAAAAGTTTTGCCCAAAAATGTTGGTCCAATATTGCGTTGCGTCAATGGATTTTTCAAAATTGCGTTGTCTTTCATTACCTTCGCAAATTCTTGTGTCCAAAGAGTTGATGAGAAAGTGATAAAATTATCTCCTTTGTAAGTTTTTAAAATTGTTTTATCTTTGAACAAAGTGAACGAAACGTCAGTTTTTGCGTCAAATTTTCGCAAAGAAAAATCATAAATCATATCAAAACGAAGGTGTCCTGAGTGGTTGGTTTTAAAAATTTTCTCTAAATTGCCCGTTTTTACGGCGATTTCGGTGTTTTGTGCGATAGGAATTTTTTTGTTAAAATATTCGATTGCTCCTTCGGCTTTGCTTTGCGATGAAATTTCATTGGGTAAAAATGTGGAAGTGAGAAATGAAATTAAACCGACTCCGATGAGAAATCCGCCGCCGATGTTGCTTTTTTGATAGAGTAAAAGTCCGCCGCTCAGAGTTGTGCCGCCTGCGAAAGTGGTTAATTTACAAATCCAATTTTTTTTCTTTTTCATTGTGTTAACTATTTCAGTTTCATAACTATATCGATTATTCGCTTCGATATAAACCTCGGCGGTTGGGTCAAGTTTGTGCGGCGATTTTTTGACAAAAGTTTGATACTCAGACGAAACCAATTTATCTGTACCTTCTTTTTTGAGAGATTGACTTTCGATTTTTGCGTCATCGAAGTAAAAATTTTTTTCCAAAAAAGGCACTTTAACCGTTTTGCACCCAAAAATTGACAAAGAAAAAATGAAAAAGAGAATAATATTTCGTTTCATATAATTTTTTCGAAAAATTTTGCACAAAAATACAATTATTTTCGCAATTTGAAAAAAAAAATTTTTGATTTTTCCCAAAAAATGATAAAAACTTTTCTCTAATTTTTTTATTTCGAGAAAATATTTACCTTTGCAAATTAATTAAAAAAACATTTTAACGTAATGAATTTATTTAAAAAGTTATTTAGCGGTAAAAGTACCGAAAATTTGAAGGTTTTACCCGTTAAAATTGGTTATTACACCGACAGAAATAAGACCAAATTTCAACTTGATGCATGGGAAAATGCAATGAAATTGTACGAAGAAAATAAATTTTTTGATGCTTATTGGGAATTTTTTAATTATTTGTGCGATACAAAAATCAATAATATCTTTTTTTCGCGAGAAAATGATACTATTTCCTTCGAGATTTTGCAAGGTTCGAATCGTTTAAAAGGTTTTATCAATCAAAAAGATATTTATGTTGAAGCAGAAATTGCAAAGTTAAACTCGCCAAGCATTGGGGCAATGCGAAAGGTTTTGAATCAAAATTATCATCTTTGGTACAGCCGCTTCGGTTTGAAGGACAACTCAATATTTCTCTTGTACAACGGTTCTGCGGGGCATCTCGAAGTGAGCAGTTTGTATTACGTTCTCAAAGAAATGGCAATTTATTCAGATATTTATGATGACACTCTCCCGTATGATTTCTCGGAACTTGAACCAATTTATTTGCAAAGAATTACGCCGCTCTCGGACAAAGAATTTGATATAAAAATTAAATTTTTGCGAAAATGGATTGACGATGCTTTCGAAAAAATCGAAAAATGGGAGAAAGATCATTTCTCAAGTGCCATCTCGTATAAATTGTTGAGTACAGTTTTTAAAATCGGATATTTAATTTCTCCCGAAGGTTTTCTCGCTCGCGAATTGGAATGGACGCAAAATATTTTTTATGACGAAGATAAACAAACAAATCAAGACGGCAGAAATTACGAAATGATGGAAAAACTCACTAAAATCAAGGAAATGCCTGTTGAAACTTTGCGAAAAGCGATGTATTCGGGCAAATCGACATTTTCGACAATGCGGGCGACAAAGCATGAGCAAATCGCAAAATTTATCAATGACGAATTGCCAAAAACTATTTGGTACAGACGAAACCAATATCCCGAAATTCAGCAAACAATTTACGAATACATCGTTTCGTATGCGTGTTTTCAATATGGTTTGCATCAAACGGAATATCAACTTTTAAATATTTTGTGGGAAGTGCTTTACACCGATTATTTTCAAGAGTTAGGTGCAAGCAACGGTTATTTCGACCCAAAAACAGAGAAATTTTCCACTTCAAAAATTGAATCGAAAATTAAAAGTATCATCAATGAAAGCAAACACGAATATACCGAGTTAAATTTTAACACTCGAAGGTTAAATTATTCGTCATTATTGATGTTTGCCGAATCGTTTTTAATAGAATTTGCAGAGTTAAACTATAATTAAATTTTTATGTTGTCTGAAATTTCACAGAAAGATGTTTTTGAAAAGTTAAAAGAATTAAAACCTATTCTTTTTCAAAAATTTAATGTTGTTGAAATTGGTTTTTTTGGTTCTTTTGCAACAAATGATTTCACTGAAAAAAGTGATATTGATATTCTTGTTCATTTTGGAAAACCTATTGGGTGGGAATTTTTCGATTTACAAGATTTTTTATATCAACATTTTCAGAGAAAAATTGATTTAGTTTCAAAAAACGCACTGAAATTTCAGTTAAAAGAAAAAATTTTAAATCAAACAATTTTTATCTGAATGCAAAAACGAGAATATATTTTTTATCATCTGCACGAAAAAACCGCTATGTCTTTAGCGTAGCGGATGAACGT
>DYQK01000219.1 GCA_020719385.1 Rikenella microfusus
TATTTCGGAACACAACTTTGATTCAAACAACAACTTTTTAAAAGTTGTCAAATCTGTAGTCCTAATAAAAAATGATAATTTATTTTTTATTTGATTATTTATTTTAATTTTGTTATATTTGTCAAAAAAATAAAAAAATGGAAACAGAAATAAAAAATAAAACAATTTTAGAGAAGTTGGAATTAACTGATTCTGATGGTAAATATGTACATTATTTGAACGAGATCGCCGAACAACATAAATCGGAATATATTAATGATGAGATAGTTATACATTCTCCTGCCAAAAAAAAGCATGTTGATGTAAGTTTAAATTTAGTAAGTATTATACGCGATTATGTGGTAAAATTTGATTTAGGTTTTGTGGGACAAGAAAAAATTCTTACCAAAATGAGAAATAGTAAAAATAGCTACGAACCCGATATTTGTTATTTTAGAAAAGAAAAATCAGATAATTTTAATGATAATACCGACATTTTTCCCCCTCCAGATTGGGCTATAGAGATAATTTCTAAATGTTCCGAAGACCGAGATAGAAAAACTAAATACTTGGATTATGCCAAAAATGGCGTTGAAGAATACTGGTTGATAAACACACAAGAAGAAAAAATTGAGCAGTATTATTTAAACGATAAAAACGTATATATCTTAATACGTGAGTATTATAGCAATGATTCTATAGCAAGTATAACTCTACCAAAATTAATAATTCCGTTGGAAGCAATATTCAATGCCATCAAAACAAGTAATTTTCATTTTGGAAAATACGAAAAATCTATTAAAGAAAAAGATGATAAATTGAAAGAAAAAGATGATAAATTGAAACAAAAAGAAAAAATAATTAAAAAAGATAAAAAACGATTGAAAGAAAAAGATGATAAATTAAAAGAAAAAGATGATAAATTGAAAGAAAAAGATGATAAATTGAAAGAAAAAGATGATAAATTGAAAGAACAGGAAAAGTTAATTGCCGAATTATTGAAAAAAATAAATTTGAAATAACAATTCAAATTTACAAAAATCTATTTTGCATTGTATATGGTTTAGATTTGACAACTTTTTGAAAGTTGTCAAATCTGTATATTTTGACCGAACTAAAAAATAAATTTATGACAGAAAGACAAATAAAACAGATTTTTCAGGACTCCTATAATTTTGAAAGTTGGAAAAATTTATACGAAAATATTTTTCCTAAAGTAGATTTTTTTACGATTCCACAAAGCATTCCCGACAAAAGCGGTAAAGCAATTGAAATATTACAATGCGGAACAGTTATTTTATCTGATAATAAAAAACTTGCTATTTTAGAAATAAAGCTAAAAAAAGATATACATATTTCTAAAAATAGAGTGGAAATTAGAAATATTGCCGCCGAGTTTATTGACCAATATACTAATCATGGTATTTTAGTTGTCTATTATTCGGAAGATAAAACCCAAAATGACTATCGCTTTTCATTTATTACAAAATATTCTAAATTTACGGAAGAAGGAGAATTTTTAAATAAACAAACGAATCCTAAACGCTTTACTTACGTACTTGGCGAAAATCAAAGTTGTACCACCGCAGCTAAAAGATTTTTAACGCTTTATGAGAAAAAGAAAACTCTTAAATTAGAATTAAACGACATAGAAGACGCATTTTCGATAGAAACTTTGACTAAAGAATTTTACAAAAAATATTATTTCTTTTATCTCAATTTTGTTTATTATATTATTAATAATCAATATCGTAACTCCGTTTTTAATATTCCTACACTAAATGATTTATTTGCAACAGATAAATGTGTGGAATTGAATAAACAACAAAAAGAAACAGTACTTTTGTCTGAAAATAAGCCAATTCGTGATTTTGTGAAACGGCTTTTGGGTAGAATTGTATTTTTACATTTTATACAAAAAAAGGGCTGGCTCGGTTGTCCCGCTAATTTAAAAGAGTGGGAAAATGGAGATAAAAATTTTATGCAAAATCTTTTTAAAAATTTTAAAGAGAAACAATTTTTTCATAGTCAATGTCTTACTCAATTGTTTTTTAATACTTTAAACAGAGAACGAACAGCAAATAATGATATTTTTGAAATTACTCGTACAAGAGTGCCATATCTAAACGGCGGTTTGTTTGAAAATGATTTATTAGAAACTAATAATATTGACTTTCCCGAAACTTTTTTCAACGAACTTTTAGATTTTTTTGAGCAATACAATTTTACGATAGACGAAAACAGCCCCGAAGAACACGAAGTAGGAATAGACCCAGAAATGCTCGGACATATTTTTGAAAACCTCCTCGAAGACAACAAAGACAAAGGAGCATATTATACGCCAAAAGAAATCGTACAATATATGTGTCAAGAATCGCTGATTCAATATCTTGTAACTAACTTTGCCAAAGTTTTAAACTTTGGCAAAGTTGAAGAAGATATTAATAATTTTATTCGTTATCAAATTCCTTCGGCGGATTTGATGCAAAAAGAAAATGCCATAAAATTAGATAAATTATTATCTGATGTTAAAATTTGTGACCCCGCAATTGGTTCGGGTGCATTTCCGATTGGTTTGTTGCAAGAAATT
>DYQK01000220.1 GCA_020719385.1 Rikenella microfusus
TTTTTCAGCGGCACAAAGTTAAATGTTGAGACGGTGAAAAAAGCCGCCGAGGATTTGAACTTTGAACTTGGTGAAGTATTTGAATCAACAGCGTATCAACTGATTAAACAAGGGAAACTTGAGGGAAAAGAAGAAGGAAAAATCGAAGGAGAAAAAGAAGGAATGCGGAAAATGGTTTTGGAAATGATAAAAAATGGCTTTCAAAATGAGATAATTCAGAAATGTTCGCAATTTTCCCTTGAGGAAATCAATAAACTTCGCAATAATTAACGTTGTTTAACATTTTATCGGTTACATCACTCTTTGGTTTTTGATAACCAACCAAATGACAACAGGAATTCCTATCAACGATGTTATTGAGTTGATAGGCAGGATTTTTTCGCTCAAAATTATTCTCGTTAAAATATCGCTTATTGACATTAAAATTCCTCCAATAAGAATCGAAGCAGGAATTAAAACTTGATGATTCGCCGTTTGAAAAAGTAAACGCGACAGATGAGGAACAACCATTCCGACAAAACCCACCGGTCCGCAAAACGCAGTAACACTTCCTGCCAAAATTCCTGTGCTAATAAAAATTATTGTCCTTGCTTTTTTAACAGGAATGCCGATAGTTTTTGCAAAATTTTCACCTAATAATAAACCGTTGAGCGTTTTTGTCGAAAAAATTGCAATAAAAATCCCGATTATTGAACAAATACTCAAAATAAAAAGTTGATTTTGCGTTATTCCGCCTAAATTTCCCATTGTCCAAATAACAAAAATTTTTAATTCTCCCGCATTTCCGAAATATTGCAAAATGTCAACCATCGCTGAGGTCGCACTTCCGAGCAAAATTCCGAGAATTAAAATTGTCATCATATCTTTAACTCGCAGCGAAAGAATAAAAATAAAAAATAAAATCCCAAAACTTCCTGCGAAAGCAGCCGAGACAATACTCCATTGAGTCAGAAAAAAATGTTCGTTATTGATTCCCAAAATCGAAAAACCTAAAACCAATATTGCAACGCCAAGCGAAGCACCCGATGTTACCCCCAAAACGTAAGGTCCCGCAAGCGGATTCCTGAAAATTGTCTGCATTTGCAGCCCACTGACCGACAAACTCATACCGACTAACATTGCCGCAAGCGCGCGCGGCAGACGAAAATCAAAGAAAATAATTTTCTCATCTGCAGAAATGTTTTCGAAAAAAATATCGAAAAGAGAAATTCTTAGCGAACCAAGAGATAAATTTATCCCAAAAAAAACAATTAATAAAATTGTTAAAACAAAGAAAATCAACAAATTGCGAGATAAAAAAAACATAAATTTTATTTATTGAAATGGCAAAAGTAATAAAAAATGAGAATGTAATGCAAAATTATTTTTGTATTACAAAATTTTAAATTATTTTTGGAAAAAATTTTTTATGATTTCGAAAATTGTTAAAATCTTAATTTTTAATCTGTTGAGTTTTCAAGTTTTTGCTCAAATTGATAATTTTAATTTTTACGAATCTCAATTTTTTGATACACAAGACTCAAATTCTGTGTTTTTGCGTATCGAAAATACAAATTTTTTGAAAAATAACGAATATTTTGCCCCGCAAAATCAAGGTTTTACTCTCACAGGTTTTTTTCTTAAACCTTCTTTGTTATATTTCCCTTCGAAAAATGTTAAAATCGAAGCAGGAATTTTTGCCATTTATTATTCAGGAAAAGAAAATTTTAAAACCATATTACCGTTGTATCGACTTCATTATCAACGAGATTGGTTTAATTTGATTTTGGGAAATATCTATGGAAATCTCTCGCACAACTTAATTGAACCGTTGTATTTCTCGGAACAATATTTCTCGAAACATATCGAAAATGGAATTCAATTTTTGTTTCGCAAAAAATTTGTTGAGACAGATATTTGGCTGAATTGGGAGAAGTTTATTGAACCCAAAGATTCTTTTCAAGAGGAATTTACCATCGGAAATACAAATATTTTTCATTTGTCGAAAAATTTCGAGATTCCGTTGCAGTTTATTGGAACTCATCAAGGCGGACAAATTAACAGCAATAAAGATGTGCCGTTGCGTTCTTTGATAAATTCAAGCACGGGAATTTGTTTTTCTTATCAATTTTTAAATTCGTATTCGCTTGATTTTCAAGATTATATAATTTCTTACAACGACATTTCTCCTTCGCAATTGTTTCATTTTCGAAAAGGTTTCGCAAATTATGCGTTGATAAAATTGAGAAATCAACGTTTTGAGGTTTTGGCAGGTTTTTGGAAAGGAAAAAATTTTTTTGCCCCACGCGGCGAATCGTTATTTTTTTCAATTTCGAGAAACGATTCTACTTATTATCAAAAAGATAAACAAATTTTCTCGTTTAAAATTAATTATAACACTTTTTTGTTAAAAGATATTTCTCTCACAACGAGATTCGAAAGTTATTATGACGTTTCTGATAAACGTTTCGACTTTTCTTTTGGAATTTTCGTTTTTTTTCGAGACAAATTTTTGTTAAAAAAATTTAATTTTTAAGATTTTTCGAGTTTTCCGTTCACTTTTAACTTTATAATTTCCAT
>DYQK01000027.1:0-30807 GCA_020719385.1 Rikenella microfusus
TTTTTTTAAAAAAAATTATTTTGTAAATTTACAAAAAAGTTTTTATATAAGACTCAAAAAAGTAAAAATTCCACAAAAAAAAAATTTTTTTTCGAAAAAATTGTTTAAACATTAAACATTTCGATTTCGATGAAATGAATCAACGAATGAATCACTTTGATATGAATTTCTTGAATTCTGTCTGCGTAACCAAGATGTTTCACTCTAATTTCAACATCACACAACGAGGCGAGTTTTCCTCCGTCTTTTCCCGTTAGTCCGATGATTTTCATTTCTTTGTTTTTGGCAGCTTCTGCGGCTTTCAAAATATTTTCTGAATTTCCGCTTGTGCTTATCGCAACTAAAACGTCATTTTTATTTCCTAAACCTTCGATGTAACGCGAAAAAACTTCGTTAAACCCAAAATCATTTGCGGTGCAAGTTATGTGTCCGACATCGGAGATGGAAATTGCGGGCAAAGATTTTCTCGAATCTCGGAATTTGCCTGACAATTCTTCGGCAAAATGCATTGCGTCACACATTGAGCCGCCGTTGCCGCAAGACAAAATTTTATTCCCACTTTTTAACGCCGAAACTAAAATATTTCCTGCTTTTTCTATCAAAAACCAAGTTTCTGTGTCGTTGATAAAATTGTTTAACAAAGTTTTTGCCTCAATAAAATTATTTTTTATTTTTTCAATAGACATAATTTTTGATTTTAAAAATTAAGAAATTTCTTTGAATGGCAACGTAATTGTAAAAATACTTCCTTTGCCGACTTCGCTTTCGACAAATATTTGTCCTTTGTTTTTTTCAATGAACTCTTTGCACAAAGTTAGTCCGAGTCCAGAGCCTTTTTCGTTGTGCGTGCCGTAGGTGCTGAATTGTTGCCCCTTGTCAAAAAGTTTTTTCATATTTTCAGGGCTAATTCCTACTCCTGTGTCAATAAACGAAATTTGAACAATATTTTCGGTTTCCTTAATTGTTGCGATAATTTTCACTTCTCCCTTGTCGTGAGTAAATTTTACTGCGTTAGAAATTAAATTTCTCACCACCGTTGTAACCATATAAGAATCGAAATATGCGGAGATTTCTGTCGGCATTTCTGCAAACATTCGTATAGATTTTTTTGTGGCACTTCCCATCATTGAGTCTATGTTGTTTTGAATCAATTTGTTAACGGAAGCGATTTCGGGGCGATAAGTTAAAGTATCATTTTGTGTTCTTGCCCACATCAGAAGATTTTCGAGCAAATTATAAGTCGCATCAGACGATTCTGACAAAGATTTAATAATTTCCGAGACGGTTTCATAATCGAACTTTGAGAAATCGGCTGCCAAAAGGTGCAACATTTCCTTCGCTGTGCCGATGGGATTTCGCAAGTCGTGGGCAATAATTGAAAATAATTTCACTTTTGTAAGATTTGCCTCGCGAAGTTCTTGCTCGTTTTTGCTCAAATTGTTCAGAGTTTCGATAAGTTGTTTCTGTCCCTGCTCGATTTGTTCATTTTTATCGACCAACATTCTCGTAATTTTCGATTTTTGTCGATTTTGTTTGTACAAAAAAACCATTATTCCGATTCCCAAAATGGCGATTCCGATTAACATATATCGCATAATTTTCTCGTTTCGAATAATTGTTTCCTGTGCTTCGTTTTGCAATTTGAGAATTTGTAACTCGTCTTCTTTCTTTTTTGCCTCGAAAACTTCCTGCAAGCCGCCCATATCTTCCTGCTTTTTAGCAAGAGAAATACTGTCTCGAATTTTTATGTATTCCCGCTGATATTCGTAGGCTTTTTTGAAATCCAAATTCACAGAGGAAATTTTTGACAAATACAAACACGCCTCTCGCCGCAAAACGCCGTAACCATTTTCGACAGAAAGTTCGTAAGTTTTCTGCAAAAACGGCGTTGCTGCGTTTTTTAAATCTTGTTTAAAATTTAAAATCCCTAATTTTAACAAAATTTCGGTCATTTTTTCGTCATTTTGAAAACGAATATAAATTTGATTCGCTTTGTTATACGAAACTTCCGCCAAACTGTACGTCTCTTGCTCCATCAATAAATCGCCGTTGAGAGAATGTACGTTTGCGATATTTTTGTTATCTCGCAACTCTGAATAAATTGCAAGTGCCGAATCAAGATATGCTTTTGCCGTTTCGTACTCCTCCGAATTTCGAGAAACTATTGATGCTAACGTATAAACATCGGCAATTTTGT
This sequence comes from Rikenella microfusus, assembly GCA_020719385.1. Lineage (GTDB taxonomy): Bacteria > Bacteroidota > Bacteroidia > Bacteroidales > DYQK01 > DYQK01. The sequence continues at coordinate 2,198 of DYQK01000027.1, forward strand.
GCTTATTTTCAACGTTTTTGTACATATCGATAACTTTCTGAAATTTTTTCAAAGCCTCCTCGTCGAAACCATTTTTCATCTCAATGACTCCCAAATTTTCATTCACCGCAGCGATTCCTGAAATGTCGTTCGTTTCTTGAAAAATACTCAATGCCTGACGCAATAATTCCTTCGCAGCGTTGTCCATATCTTTTTCGATATAACAAGTAGCTATTTTCACTAAACACATTCCTGCGTCATTTTTCCGCCCAACAGAGGCAAAAACTTTGTACGCACCGAAGTATTTGCCCATCGCAATGGCATACACCTTGCGTTCATACTCGGAATCAGCCATATAAACAGACAACTCTGCCAATTTGATACTGTCTTTCAACTGCATCGCAATAGAATAGGCCTGTGCGGCATATTCAGAAAATCGAGACATATTGCTGTCGCGGTAACAATCCGCTAATTTGGTCAATATTTGAATGGAAAAAGTATCGTTTTTCCCTAAATTTTGCTCTAATAATTTTTGCAAACTATCTACTTTTTGAGAAAATACTAAAGAAGTACTCAAAAAAAGAAGGATGAAAAATATTTTTTCAATGAACTTTAACATATTGATTATCAAGTTTTTAACTTTAAAACGAAATAAAATTGTTTTTTTTCAAATTATTTGTCGAAATTTTATAAAAAATTTCAATAAATAAATTAATTTTGCAAAAATAATAAAACTTTTTATTTTTCAAAAAAAAATGTTGTACTTAACAAAAAACATTATCCCTAAAATTTTTTTCCTCATTTTTGTCGTTTTATTGGTAAATTGTCAAGAGAAGCAACCGAAGAATCAAACCGAGAGAGACACTCTTACCGAAGTACAACGCAAAATTAAGCAATACGTTCAAGTAAAATTGAACGGAAATATCGATTCTTTGCCCGAATCAGAGAAAAAAATTTTAAAACTTCTCATCGAAACAGGAAAAATTGTGGATAAAATTTACAGAAAGCAAACAACTTTCGATGTTGACTCAATTTTTCCACAAATTTCTGACCCCGATGTGAAAAAATTGTACGAAATTAATTATGGACCTTGGGACAGAATGAATAATCACAAATCTTTTGTGGCAGGAATTCCTGACAAACCCAAAGGTGCAAATTTTTATCCCGCAGACATAACGAAATCTGAGTTTGAAGCGTTTGAAAATGCACAAAAAACAAGCCGCTATACTTTGATTCGGCGAGATAAAAATCGTAAATTAATTATTTTACCTTATCACGAGGCTTTCGAAAAAGAGTTAATCGAGGCAAGTGAATTGTTGAAAAACGCAGCAGAACTCTCGGAAAACAAAGATTTTAAAATTTATTTGCAACTGCAAGCAGAAGCATTATTGACCGACAATTTTTATCGCTGCGACACGGCACTTTTAAATGTCAAAAATTCTAATATTGAGTGTCTCTTCGGGGCAAACGAAGGTTACGAGGACGGACTTTTTGGGTACAAATATCCGTATAATGCGTTAATTTTGTTAAAAAATAATTCTTGGGGAAAACGTTTGTCGAAATATGTTAAAATGTTGAGATTTCTGCAAAAAGCACTTCCCGTTCCAGAGGAATATCGCAGCGAAGAACCCGGAATAAATTTTGACATCAACGTTTATGATGCCCTGTTTTATGGCGGAAGTTACAACTCAGGAGGAAAAATTATCTCGACAACATTGCCCATTGACGCAAAAATTCAGGTAGAAAAAGGCAGTAAAAATTTTCATATGGAAAATGTTTCGACTGCGAAGTTTGAGAACATTCTTTTGCCGATAGCCGATTTGATTATTGCCCCGAAGCAGCGGGAATTTGTAACCGCCGAAGCGTTTCTGCAAAATCAAATTTTTCACGAAATGGCACAAAGTCTCGGAATACGAAATGTTTTAGGAAACAAAGGCACGGTTCGAGAAAATCTAAAAGAATTTCACAATGTTCTTGAGCAAGTCAAAGCGAATGTGTTGAAATTGTTTTTTATTCAGAAACTGCACACAGTCAAAGAGTTAGACAACAACATTAACGAAAATTACGTCACTTTTTTGGCAAATGTTTTTCGAAGTGTGCGTTTCGGTGCCGCAAATCCGCATGCGGTTTCGAATTTGATTTGTTTTAATTTTTTCAAGGAAAACAAAGTTTTCGAGAAAACTAAAAAAGGACTCTACAAAATTGATGAGAAAAAAATGGAAGAAGCAGTGAATTTGTTGGCAAATAAAATTATTTTGATACAAGGAAACGGCGATTATGCCGCAGCGTCAAATTTTGTGAAAAAATATTCGCAAATTGACAGCGAGATGCAGGAAACTCTTGAGAATATCAAAAAAGTTCACATTCCTGTTGACTTAATTTTTCAGCAAGGAACAGAAGTATTAGGAATTTAGAAAAATTTTGCAGAAAATTTAATTTTTTTTGTGAAAAAGTTTTTTTATTCAAAAATAATGTTTACTTTTGCAGCGGTAAGTAGTGATTAAGAGAGTTACTTCAAACTTTTCAAGTTTAAACCAAATTTTACTTTCTTAAGATTTTCTCTTACTTTGTTTTCATAATTGAAAAGATTTTAAACTAAATTCAAAATCCCCTTTGTCTTTAGCAAAGGGGATAAAAATTTTTTTGAAAAAAAAAGAAAAAAACATTGAAAAAATTTGTTTTTTCGAAAAAAATGTTTACCTTTGCCGCTGATAACGATAACCAAGTTATCTCTATGTTCTTTCTAGGAATGGAATGTTCCGAAGTGACGCTTGGGGAGATAGCCGCTGTGGATGACCGTTTCGCAAGAAACCTAAAAAGCATACTCTCTGTGAACCAAGAAAAGTTCTTGGCACAATGCTAAGAAGCCCATTTGTCAGCAGCAAAGGGGTAATTCACGATTTTTGTGAAAATATATCAACAACAAAAACGTGTTGATATATTTTTTTTTGTTATAATTTCACAAACATAAATCAATTTTTTTTTCGAAAAAATTCATTGTCAAAGAAACAATTAAGAAATTTTTAGTTAATAAAAGTTTTCGAAACGTTAAAAAATGTTAAATTCCTAATTTTTTGCGTTTGTTGGAAATGTGTTCGATAATTTTTTGCGAAGCAATAAATGGGTCTGTCTCAATAATGAATTTTGCGTCTAAAATTTCGGTGATTTTGTTGGTTAAAACCTCTGTTACCTCGCGCCCGCCTAAGACTTGCGGTGTTACTCCGATGTGTGTTGTTACTCCGAGCGAAACGGCGTAAGTGCCGATGGCAATAGACTTTTCGCTCATTAATTCGGGAGCAGAAGCGGCAACAGGCAAATCAGAAATATCAACTTCCAACGTTTCAGCAATTGCTGACAGAATTCTTATCACACGCGAATTGTCAACACAACTTCCCATGTGCCAAACAGGCGGCAACGGTCTGTTAAAACCTGTATATTTTCCCAATTCTATCAACACTTCTTGCAATTTTTCTCCGCAAATATGAAGAGCCGAAGGAGAAAGAAAACCACATTTCCCAAACGCACCTCCCGCACAACCTGTCGCAACAAGCAAAATATTATGTCTCGCTAACTCTTTCGCCATGTTGATAAAATTGTAATCTTGAACAACTTTATAATTGTTGCAGCCTGCAAAAAGTACGATTCCAAATATTTTTCCCAAAACAACATTGTCAATGAACGGTTTTAACGGTTCTTTTTCATTAATTTTTAAAAGTAACTCAAAAATTGCTTCAGGCGAAAAACCAACCATTGTCTCTTGACAAATATTGGGGATATCAACTAATTTTCGATTTCGAGATTTATACGCTTCTATGGCTGTCTCAATAATTTTTGAAGCAGTTTCTTCGGCTGTTTCGGGTTCAAATTCTACGTGCATCGCACCAGGAATTTTTGCGATAGACATTGTTGTGATTAATTTTGTGTGAAAACATTCGCACACATCCGCCAGGGAAGGCATAATACACTGCACATCAACAACCATCGCATCTAAGGCACCCGTGAGAACGGCAATTTCCTGCGAGGCAGAGTTAGTCGCAAGCGGAATTCCGTTTCGCAACAACAATTCTGTTCCGGTACAACAAATTCCCACAATATTTACTCCGTCTTCAGCACCTGCTTCTTTTGCTTTCTCGTGAAAAAATGGAGTCATCTCTAAGATAGAAGTACTCACCAACGGATTATGTCCGTGAACAGCAATGTTAACGGCTTTTGCGTTTATTACTCCCAAATTCGAAATCGAAAATTTTAATTTAGGAATACCTAACAAAACATCCGAGAGATTCGAAGCGATGTCCATTCCTAAGAAATCGGCTAACGAACATTTTATTGCACCTAATAATAAATTTTTATAATCCGCATCAGTTCCCATATGAGTTCTGTGCAACGTTTCTCTAATTGTTGGGTCTACGCCGATGGGAATAACGTTTAATTCTTTGAGTTTCGCAAACCGTTTTGCCGTTAATGTTTTCTCTAACCAAAACATTGCTCCTTCGAGAGAAGTGAACGCTTTATGTGCGAGTTTCAAAAGTTCGACTAAACCTTTTTCAAAATCGAGGTTTAAATTGAATTTTTTGAGAAGTTGTTCAAATTTTTGCGGCGATTTTATGGAATATTTTAACTTTACGCCTTGCGAGATTTTTTCGAGTACTTCGAAAATATGTATTCCGTGGTCGCTGTGTGCTGCTGCACCGACAGCAATAGTGCGGCAAAGATTTCTCGCCACTATTCCGTCTGCGGTGATTCCACAAATTCCGCGTGTTGGTGATTCTCCGAATGGATTGATTCGGCAAGGTCCCATTAAACAATTTCTGCAACAGAGTCCGAGTTCGCCGAAGCCGCATTGGTCTTGCATTTTCTCGAATCTGTCCCATCCTGTTTCGATTTCTTGTAATGTTGGTTTCCTTCGCAAATATTGAACTGCCAAATCCATTGAACGTTTGGAATATTCTTTCATAAAAAATTAATCATTTGAGTGAGTTAATACAAATTTTGAAGCAAGAGAAACGACTAATGCCTTAGTCGGGCAACTTCGCACACATTCGGGACCTGTTGGGATTTCTACGCAATGCGTGCATTTTAACACAACAGGCGCTTCATTTTCTATTTTTAAGATTTTTAATACTTTTTTCTCGCAAGCATCAACGCAAAACATACAGGCAATACACTTCTCGGTGTCAATTAAAATACTCAAAGAAATTGGGTCTCGTTCAATTGCCCCAAGACTGCATGCTGCAACGCAAGGAGCAGTTTCGCAGTGTTCACAACGTTGTTGCGAAACTATACCCTCATCGGCGGTTTTTGTAATATATAAGCGTTGTTGCGGAATTGGTTTTTCGTTTATTGCGGTGAATAAATTTTTACTTTTCGATTTCGAAACGGCACAAGCAAGTTCGCAAGAGCGACATAAAACGCATAATTTGGGACGAAAAATAATTGTCATTCCTCGCAAAGTGGATAATTTCCGTTCTTCTTTAGGTTTCATAAAAATGGTTAACGAAAATTTTATCTTTTTCAGATATGTTTTTCGGGTTTTACTTCAAAAAGATTTGTTTTTCGCAAATTTATAATTTTTTTGAGAAAATAAAAAATTTTTTTGAGAAAATATTGAGAATTTAAAAAATAATTTTTACTTTTGCAGCGAAATTCTCATAAGTGTGATGGGAAAATCTTTTCGAAAGAAAAATATTTTTAGTAACACAACATTAACTCATTGAAAATGAACGTTTTAGAATTAAACGTATCTGTTCGTACCGAGACAGGTAAAAAAGCGGCGAAGAAATTTCGCAAAAACGAATCTGTTCCATGCGTGCTTTACGGCGGCAAAGAAAATGTAAATTTGGTGATAACCGAACGCGAAGTGCGTCAATTAATTTTCACTCCGAAGGTTTATTTGTTGAAATTAAACGTTGAAGGCACAGAGAAATCGTACAACGCAATTCTTCAAGAAATTCAATATCATCCTTTGTCCGACAAACCTTTGCACATTGACTTTTTTGAAATTTCAGATTCAAAGAAAATTACGATGAAAGTTCCTGTTCAACTCGAAGGTTTTGCTGCAGGTGTAAAAGCAGGTGGAAAATTGGTTCAGACAAAGAGATTGCTTGCTGTAAAATCGTTGCCAAAAGATATGCCCGACAATCTTACTGTTGACGTAACAGAATTGGGGTTAGGAAAATCTCTTCGTGTTGGCGATTTGAATTTTCCCGATATGGAATTAATGGACATAAAAAATGATGTTGTTGCCGCAGTGCGTGCTACTCGTACTTCGAAAGGCAACGAAGGAGCAGCCGAAAATCCTGCCGCTAATGCCGCTTCGTAATAAAGTTGTGCATTGACCGCAGAAAGTTGATTAGAAAATGAAATATCTTATCGCAGGACTTGGAAATATCGGTGAGGAATATTTCAACACTCGACATAACATTGGTTTTGCAGTGTTAGATGCTTTTGCGAAGGCATCTAACATTTCTTTTAAATCAGACAGACTTGCCTTTGTAACCGAATATAAGTTTAAAAACAGAATTTTAGTCTTGATAAAACCAACAACTTATATGAATTTGAGCGGAAAAGCGGTGAATTATTGGTTGCAAAAAGAACATATTCCTGTCGAAAATTTATTTGTCATTGTTGATGATATTGCCTTGCCTTTTGGAACAATTCGGATTCGGGGAAAAGGAAGTAACGGTGGACATAACGGTCTCACCGACATTGAGAATTTTCTCAAAACGTCAGAATACGCAAGACTTCGTTTCGGAATTGGTAGTAATTTTTCGAAAGGAAAACAGGTAAATTACGTTCTCGGACAATGGAATAACGAAGAAACCGCTCTTTTACCTGAAAAAATGAACAAAGTTATTGAAGCGATACAAAGCTTCGCAACCATCGGACTTGAGAAAACTATGAATTTATTTAACGGGTGAAAAAATTTTTCACATTTTGTCTTCTGTGAGAAATTTACTCAGCAAGAGTAGGTATTTTTCTAAAAATTTTTTTGTTTTTTCAAATTAATTTCTTACACCTCGCTGCGAAAAAATTTTTTATGAAAAATCTTGCTGTTGCGAAAATAATATTTTCCCGTCCCAAACAGAAAATGTTTAAAGTTTCATACCGAGAACGGTAATGTCATCGCGTTGCTCTTCGTTTTGTTGAAAGTTTAACAATTCTTGCTCCAAAAGCGTTTGTTGCTCCGAGAGAGATAAATTCGCATTTTTCTCTAAAATCTCAATAAATTTTTGTGTTCCAAAACGTTTTCGTCCAAAATTATTTTGGTCAATAAAACCGTCAGAAGCAAAATAAATCATATCATTTTTTTTCAAAATGAACTCTTGATTTTCAAATTCTGCAGCATTTCGATGCAAAGCATTTCCGCCAATACTCTTTCGCGAAGCTTTTATCACTGAAATTTTTTGATTCTTTTGTTCAAAAATAAAAATTGCATTTTTGGCACCTGAAAAAACAACAGAAATTTCATTATTCTCTAATATTTCGAAACGACAAAGCGAAAGATCCATACCGTCATCAACTTTTGAATCCTCATTTTGCAACGAAGAAAGCACTCCGAGATGTAAAAATTCCAAAATATCTCTCGGATTTATAATTTGTTTCTCATTTATACCCTCACTTAACAATCGATTTGCAATCATACTCATAAAAGCACCAGGAACGCCGTGTCCCGTACAATCGCCGACAACGACAAATATATAATTTTTCTGCTTCGAAAACCAATAAAAATCGCCCGAAACGATGTCTTTGGGTTTAAAAAGTATAAACGTTTCGAAAAATTGTTGAATTTTTTTGATATTCGGCAAAATCGAGTGCTGAATTTTCAACGCATAACGAATACTCGCCTTAATTTGTTCGTTTTGAAACTCAATTTTCTCATTTTGCTGCGAAAGTTTATCGTTCACAACGAATAATTGCTCCGCTTGTGTCTGAATTTCCTCTTTTTGCTGCAAAATCTCAGCGTTAAACATCAATAATTGTTGATTTTGAAGTCGAATCTCGGCAGTTCGTTCATCAACAATCTTTTCTAACTCTCGATTTCGCTGTTCTAAACGCTTCGCATAAAATTTTATCCCCAAATAAAACACACCAAGAGTCAAGAAAAAGTAGAAAATATACGCAAAAATGGTTCTGTACCAAGGCGGCGAAATCTCAAACGTATAAGTTGCGACCAAACTTTCAATTTCATAAATATTTTTTGCCTTCACTTTGAAGGAATATTTTCCTTCGGGCAAATTTGTATATTCTTTTTTTGTTTCTTTCGAAAAATTTGACCATTTTTTATCAAAATTCTCTAAAAAATAGGAATATTGCGTTGCCGCTTCGTCATCAAAAAACGGTGAGGCAAACTCAAAAATCACAGAATTATGTTGAAAATCAATATTTTTCTCACAAAAAATTTCTGACGGAATAATCAACGAATCTTTTTTCCATTGAAAAATTGTGCCGTTAAACAAAATCGAATCTTTGTTTAACGCAACTTTTCGAATTAAACAATGATATTTTTGTGCAAAATTGCGTTGAATTTTTGTATCAAAACGAAATAATCCGTCATTTCCGCCTGCAAAAACAAAATTAGAATCAGCAAAAAACGAATAAATACTCATATCAGGAATTCGTTTAAACACAAGAGAATCAATGATATACGTAGAATCTTTTTTGATTAAACGCAACATTTTTTTCTTTGTAAATATCCAAATATTTTCTTTGTCTTCGAGAAATCTTGATATTTCGATATTTTTTTCGAAAAAATATTTCCCAAAACGAAAATCAGGTTTAAAAGTTTGCGTTTTTTCATCGAAAAAATAAAGACCTTTTTGCGTTCCTGCGAGAAAAGAATTTTTAAACGCAAAAACGCGATTCTTCGTAGAAGCAGGAAGTCCGTTTATTGTGTCAAAATACGAAACTTTGAACGAATCGGGAAACTGCGAAACTTTCGAAATCCGATAAATCCCTTTGTATAAAGTTCCTGCCCATAAATTTTCATTTTCATCAAATGCCAAAGTGCGAATTTCATCTCGAATCAAAGCGATTCTTTTCGTAATCCACTTGCCATTTTCATATTTCACTCTCAAAATTTCCGACAACTTCGAGAGATAAATCGCATTGGGTTCACTTTTTTTGATAACGCCCCTATGCCCGCCAGGAATTTCAATAACTTTTCTGGCCGTTGTATCAACAATTTCGTAGAGAAAATTATTGGCAACAACAAGCAATTTTTGCTCGTTTTGAGAAATATTGAAAATTAAAAAATTCCAAGCTTGCTCGTTGACCGTATTTATTTTTTGAAAAGACGAAATATCGTTTTGAACATTTTTTGAAAAATAAATTCCGTTAGTTGTTGCGAGATACAAAATATTTTTATATCGAATAACATCTTGAATTGCCCCTGAAATTCCGCTTTCCTTGTCCCAATATCGAATTGGCGAGTAGGTCTCAGTTTTCAAAATGCCCTTATTTGTCCCCAGCCAAAGCGGCTCGTTTTGCGAATGTTGATGCAAAAACCACACACTTTCGAGATGCGAAAAAACTTGTTTACTAATATTTTGTAAAATATTTTGTTGCAAATCACAAAGAATGGTGCCACCTGAAAAGTGCGAAAAAATGTGATTTTCGGAAGTTTCTAATGCGAAATAAAGTTTATTTTTAATTAAAATCTCGTTGACAGGCGACTGAATTATCTCAATTTTTTTTGAGGCACTCGGCGAATACAACAGCAAACCTTCGTATTGTTGGGCAATTAACCATTTTCGATTTTGCAACAGAATAATTTTATTAATAATTTTTTTGCCCAATTCTTCATAAGAAATGATGGTCGTTAAAGAATTATTTTTAAACCTGCAAAGTCCCGTTTTTGTGAGTTGAAAATATTTTTCGCCCTCAATTTCGGTGAAAAAATTGATATTTTTTTCCGAAAACGAATAAGTTTTAAACAGAATCCTCTCTTTTGGGAGAGATTTTATAGTCGGAAGGGCAAACATTATATTTTTTGCCCGAAAATAAATTGTGTCGTTAAAATTTGAGATATTCCAAATATCTGTGAAATTTCTTTGTGTTGAGTCTAAATCTTTGCAAAGCGAATGATATTTTAAACTTCCATTTTCATTTGGGTAGAGAAAACCAAAATCGCCCACGCAACCAACGTAGATAACTCCATTTTCATCAACAAGCAAACATCTGATGACGGTATTATTTTTATTTTTTATTTTTTGAAAACTAACTCCGTCATATTCAATAACTTCGTTGAAGGCAGAGAAATACATTAAACCATTTTTCCCTTGTGTAATTGCCCAAATTTGCGTTTCAGAATCCATTTCTTTGGGGGAGTAATATCGAAAAAACGGCTTTCCCATTTCAATTTTTTGCGAAAAAACTTTTTCAAACAAAAATAAAACTAAAATTATCGAAAAAAATATTCTCGTTTTCATAAATTTTATTTTTACAAAGATAAAAATTTTATTTTAATTTTCTCAAAGAAATAAAATTTTTTTTTGAAACTATTAAAAAAAAAATTCGTATTTTATATTTCACTTATTGAAAAAATTTTCATACATTTGGAAAATGTTTAAAATTTTGTTTTTATGGAAACCAATGTTCATCATTTTGCGGATATAAATTCTTGTTTTTCAAGTAATTACGTGAAAATTATTGACGCAAAACCCGTTTTTATTGACGAGGAGAAATATAAAAACGATTTATTTTCGCACTTAATAAACGATTCGCCCTATTTTTTCAGGAAAGACGAGTTGCAGCAGATTCGCAAAGCATTAGACTTTGCTTTTGCCGCACACAAGGGGCAATATCGAAAAGTGAGCAAAGAGCCGTACATTGTTCACCCTGTCGAGGTGGCAAAAATCACTATCAAAGAGTTGCAACTTCGCACAACGTCTGCCATTGCAGCACTTTTGCACGATGTTGTTGAGGACACGGAATATTCTGTCGAAGACATTCGGAATTTTTTCGGCGAAAAAGTTGCGAATATTGTCGAGGGATTAACGAAAATTCAAAATATTTATGACTCAAAATTGAATCCGCAGGCTGAGATGTTTAAAAATATGCTTTTAACGATTCCGCAAGATATGCGAGTCATTTTTATTAAACTTGCCGACAGACTGCACAATATGCGAACAATGGAAGGAATGCCTGCAAGCACTCAACTGATAAAATCGGGGGAAAATTTGTTTGTTTATGCACCTTTTGCGGGAAAACTTGGTTTATATTTGGTGAAAAAAGAACTTGAAGACTTGAGTTTTAAATATTCGCATCCTGAGAAATATAATTTTTTGGTTCAAAAAATTAGTGAAACAGATTTTTCGCGCTGTTTAATGATAGAGGATTTTGTTTCTCCGTTGCGAGGTGCGTTGGAAAGTAAAAAAATTAAACACACAATTATTTCTGTCGAGAAATCTTTGTATTCGGTTTGGGAAAAAATGGAGAAAGAATCTTTGAGTTTCGAAGATGTCTTTGATTATAAGGCTGTTAGAATTATTATTGACCCGCAAAGTCTTGAGACCGAGCGTGAGGAGTGTTTTTCAGTTTATTCGATAATTTCGAGTATTTATTCTGTTCGCAAAGGCAGTATGTGGGATTTTGTGAAAAATCCGAAGGAAAATGGTTTCGAAGGTTTACTTCTCGATTTCATGACGCCTTGCGGTCAATGGCTGGAAGTGCAGATTCTCACGCAGCGAATGCACGAAATTGCAGAAAGAGGTTATTCCGACACAAAAAAACCCAACGAAAAAGAATCAGAACGCGACAAATGGATTCGAAATATTGTGCAAAGACTTCAAGAATCAGACTCAAACGCTTTCGATTTGCTTGATAATTTTCGACTCAATGTTTATTCTGACGTAATTTATGTTTTTACCCCGAAGGGACAAATTATAAAATTGCCCAAAAACTCGACAATTCTTGATTTTGCGTTTCAAATTCACACAGATATTGGGTTGCATTGTGCAGGCGGAAAGGTGAATCACAAAATGGTGCCTGTGAATCATGTTTTAAATAGCACCGACCAAGTAGATATTATCTCGTCAGAGAGTGTTAGTCCGAGGTCTGAGTGGCAAAATTTTGTGGTTTCGCCCTTAGCAAAGGGCAAATTGAAGAAATATTTCATAAAAATTCGAAAACAAGACATCGAAAGTGGTGCTTTGCTGTTTCAAAAATGGATGCGAGAATGGAAGATTGATGTTACTCCAGAGGTAATGACTTTTTTGATTCGACAATTTAACGTAGAAAATGATGACGATTTTTTGATTCATATTGCGAATAATAAAATTTCTGCAAAAGTTCTTGAGAAAGTTTTGTTTCAGGAGGAGAATCAAAATGTTTTTAAATATTTTGTAACGCGATTTTTTCCGAAACTTCGTAGAAAAACGTATGAGAAGCACGAAGTGACTCAAAAACTTACGTTAAATCCGAAAGAACCTGTCTTAATTGATGAAAATATTCCGCATACGAAGGCTACTTGTTGTAATCCTCTTCCCGGTGATGACGCAACTGCGTTTAAAAATCATTATGGAATGTTAATTGTTCATCGCACTGACTGCCAAAATTCGATTCTTTTGCGGGCAACAAACGGCAAACAAGTTTATGCTGTAAAGTGGAAATTACATAAAAATAATGCTTCGCTTGCGCGCGTGCTGCTCAAGGGCATTGACCGAATCGGAATGACAAAAGATATTACAAATTTGATTAGTGATGAGTTAAAAGTGAACATTCGTTCTATACATTTAACTGCTGACGAAGGAATTTTTGACGGCACTATTGATTTATATGTGTTAAATCTTGATGATTTAAACGTTTTGATTTCGAAATTGAAGAAAATAAACGGCGTGAAAGAAGTTTTTCGAACAGAAATTCCTGCCATTAAATAATTTTTCCACCTCAAAAAAGGTGGAAAAGTTAATTTTCTTCTAATTTTTTACCCGTCAGTACGAGAAATAAATCGTCAAGAGTCAATTTTCGACATTGAACAAAAGTTAATTCGATATGTTGTTGTTTCATTATTTCGAAAAAAACAGGTAAATCTTGTACCGCATTACTTATATAACAATTTCCTTTTCGTTGTTTTGCATCAAATTTAAAATTTCGAAAAATATTTTTGGGCAAAAAATCGAAATTTGTAATTTCATTTTTCAATGAAAACTCAATATATTCCTCAAGATTGTTGTTTCGCAAAAGTTCTTCGAGTGTTCCCATTGCCAACACTTCGCCTTGATTCATAATGACAATTCTATCGCACAAATATTCGGCTTCCTCCATATAATGCGTTGTGAGAATCAAAGAAGTTCCGTGATATTTTTTTAGATAAAGTAAAATTTCCCACAATTCTCGTCTTGAGATTGGGTCTAATCCTGTTGTTGGTTCGTCTAATAGTAAAATTTCGGGAGAATTTAATAGCGAAATTCCCAAAGCGAGTCTTTGTCGTTGTCCGCCTGATAGATGGTTGACAAAAGCATTTCGTTTTTCGTATAAATTTATCATTCCGAGTACTTCATCAACTCTCCTTCCGTCAAGTCTGTAAAAACTTGCGAATAAAAGTAGCGTTTCTCTTGCGGTTAGTCGGTCAATGAAACGTGTTTCTTGCAGCGAGATTCCGAGAGAATGGTGCAATTCGAGTTCATTTCCTTTCCATTTTTTTCCTGTGATAAAAATTTCGCCTGAATCTGGAGTCTGAATTCCTTCTATCATTTCGACAAGCGTGGTTTTTCCTGCACCGTTTGGTCCCAGCAGTGCGAGAAATTCGCCTTTGTAAATTTGCAAATTTACTCCTTTAACTGCATGAAGATTTTTAAACGATTTTTTAACATTTTTAATTTCAACAGCAAGTTCTCGATTTTTCATAAAATTGGGGGTAAAAAACCCTGTTTTTGAGACAGGGTTTAACGTTTAACTTTGTGATTTTTTGTAGTCTGCAAGAAACTTTTCGAGTCCGAGGTCGGTGAGAGGATGGTTAAATAAACCTAAAATAGCACTCAAAGGAGCGGTAATTACGTCTGCTCCGACTTTTGCGCAGTCAATAATGTGCATTGTGTGTCGAATCGAAGCGGCAAGGACTTGCGTTTTGAAACCGTAAAATTGATACATCGCAACCATTTCGGCAATTAAACTTACGCCGTCAGTCGAGACGTCGTCAAGTCTGCCGATGAAGGGCGAGACATACGTTGCTCCTGCTTTTGCGGCGAGAAGTGCTTGTCCGAGTGAGAAGACTAATGTGCAGTTGGTTTTAATTCCGAGTTCGGTGAAGTGCTTAATTGCTTTGATTCCATCTTTAATCATCGGTACTTTAACCACAATTTGCGGATGCAAAGCGGCAAGTTTTTTGCCTTCAGCAACCATTTCGTTGAAAGTTGTCGAGATAACTTCAGCACTAATATCTCCACCTTTAACGATTTCGCAGATAGTTTTGTAATGTTGCAAAATATTTTCCTCACCTTTAATTCCTTCTTTTGCCATTAAGGAGGGATTTGTTGTTACTCCGTTGAGTACTCCGAGTGCTTGTGCTTCACGGATTTGGTCTAAGTTTGCAGTGTCAATAAAAAATTTCATTTTTTGATAACGTAAAAATTAATTTTTGCAAAATTAAAAAAATAAATTTAATTTTCAAAGAAATTTATAAAAATTTTTGCAGAGAAAGCATTTCCATCTTTATAGAAAAGATGGAAATGCAAAATTCAACGGTTACAAAAAATCTTTTTTTAAAATGACAAGATATTCTGCGGCTTCTTTGTTAAATGGATGTGTTTTGTCGTTCGCAATTCGTTGAAAATCTCGGTGAACTACTTTTTTTATTTCTTTTTCAACATCCATGTTGCTTTTTAAACCTAATTTTTCTTTCAAATTGTTCACTTTATGCTGCAAATCAGCTAACAATTCTTGCAGCTTTTCTCGTTCTCTGATTAAATTGTCAAATTCGTTTTGTAAATTCTGTGATTTATTTTGTGAATTTTCGTGAACTTTTTTGAAAAAAAATATTGCCCGCAAACAAACAAGCGAGGAGTTCTCAGTTTGATTTAATTTTCCTTTACGCAAAGAAGAGTAAATTTTTTCAATTTTATCAAGTAAACTGTCGAAATCGTTAGAATTAAAATTGTTTGAGGAAAATTTTATGCGAACAGAATACGTATTGGTGTCAATTTCAACGACATAGATAGATTTGTGCAATTCTTCCAAAATCAAGGAATCTTGTTTGCCAACCACTAAGCTTTCATTTTTCTCGTGAAAAACGTCTTTTACCCCAGAATCAAAACTTGCCACAGGATTTTCCTCATAGATTTTAATTTTTATATTCCAAGAAGAATCTTTCACAGGAAAATTCTCTGTGGAATCAAATTTTTTCTTTGCCCTCTCGTCAATGACTTGCTGCGAATCAGTATTTTTTCCTGCGAAAAATACTTTTATTCCTAAGAAAATCAAAAATATTGCGGCAAAAGATAACGAATAAAAAAAAATCTTTTTTATTTTTTTATTCCGCTTATGTTTAACAATTGTTGCGTCAATTTTTTTACTCACTCGCTCGGCAATTTCTTTTAATTCTTCTTGAGAGATATATTCCATTCCCTCAAGAATGTCGTTACAAATTTCGCAGTCAAGCAAATGCTCTTCGATTTTTCTAGCTTCCTCGCGAGGTAGAGTTCCCAATTTATATCGGTATAAAACATCAACATCGGGGCATTCGGTGTGAGAATCAATAATTTTTTCCATCGTCGTAGGTTTTTTAAAAGCAAAAATTCATTCATTTTCCAAAAAAGGTTTTAACAAATTTCCCAAATTACGTTTTCCGTTTTGCATATACGACTTCACGTTTTTTTCGGAATAACCTGTTATTTCTGCAATTTCTTTGTACGATTTCTTGTCGAAAAAGAAAAGTTCAATACAACGTCTCTGTTCCGCGGGCAATTTTTCCAATGCCTCGCACAAATTATTTGCATTACAAATAAGACTCTCATTTACCTCATTTTCCATAAGATTATTGAAATTTTCTTCAGAAAAATCACTTTCACTACAACCTTTTAAATTTTCTTCAAGAAAATTCTCATTGATAGGAAAACGGTTTTTCTTTTTCAAAAAAGTCACACTTATGTTGCGGGCAGCTTTATAAATATAAGATTTCAAATTTTCAATTTCTGATTTTTGTTCTTGCAATATTCTTGTCCAAGCTTTTTGAAAAGCCTCGTTACAAATATCTTCTGCATCAACTTTGTTTTTCACAAATTTTAACAGATAAAGAATTATTTTTTCTTTTTCAGACTTGTAAACTTCGACAAATTCCTGTTCGGTATAGAATTTCTTCATGGAGAAATGGTTAGGTTTTTAGAGAAAATTTTTTTGCGACAAAAATAATTCTTTTTCCTTGCAAAACTTATTTTTTTGTAAAAATTTTTTACACTCGTATTCCAATAACTAAGATGTCATCTATTTGGTCTTCATCATTTTTCCACTCTATCAATGTATTCCAAAGTGTCTCTTTTTGAGAAAACATCGTTTTAAAACGAATATCAACCAACAACTCTTTGAAACGCGAGGACATGAATTTTCTTTTCTGCGGACCGCCAAATTGCGAGACATATCCATCCGAGTAAAGATAAATTAAATCGTTCTTCTCTGCTTGAAAAATTTGTTTATTAAACGGTTTCATTTTTGCGTAAATGGCGATGGGCATTTTGTCTGCTTCGATTTCCTGCAAGACGCCGTTGCGAATCAAGTACAAAGAATTGTATGCCCCCGCAAATTCTGCCCACAAAGTGCGTTTATTGAGTGTCAAGAGAGCGATGTCCATTCCATCTTTTAACTCATTTTTCGATTTTACCTCTTGCTGCAAAGCGTTGATTACCTCTTTGCGAAGTTGATTTAAAATCTCGTCAGGTTCAGTTACTCCTTTTCTGTTTACAATATCGTTGAGAAATGTCATTCCTAACATTGACATGAAACCTCCCGGAACACCGTGACCTGTGCAGTCTGCGGCGACAATGATAATTTTGTCCTCGGTCTCGCTAAACCAATAAAAATCTCCCGAAACAATATCTTTCGGTGAGAAGAGTACGAAATAATCTTTTAAAACCTTCTCGCAAATCTCGTAAGACGGCAATAAAGCAACCTGAATTCGTTTTGCATAATGAATACTATCTCGAATATCTTTGTTTTGCTTCGTAATTTCTGCGTGCTGTTTTGTAATTTCATCTTTCTGCAAAGAAATTTCATCTCTTTTTGCCTCAATTTCTGATTTTTGTTTCAAAATTTCCTCATTTTGCATTTTTAAACGTTTATTTGCTCGACGTTTAAACGTTATTAATCGAATTAAGACAAATGAAAAAACAGCCATTGCCGCAATAATGAAAATAAACAGATAAATTAATTGTTGTCTCTGGTCGGAAACTTCTCTTTGCAAACGAACATTCTCTTCTTCCTCTTTGATTCTTTCGTCTTTTTGTTTTATAGTAGAATCTTTCTCAGTACTCTCTTCGTTTAAATCTTTAATTTTTTTCGATTTCTGAACAGAATCTTGAACTAAAACTTTTTCTTTATTTTTCGATTCGTTTAATGCCTTCTCTTTGTTTTGCAATTCTCGTTCTTTGCGTTCCTTCTCTTCTTTTGCACTTTCGTATTGCGAACGAATCACAGAAATTTCTTGAATAGTTTTTCGATTTTCCATCAAATCTCTCGCAACGACTAACTCTTTATACGCCTCAAAAGCCTGTTTATATTTTCCCATTTGTTCATAAATCCCAGAAATCGCATTACACGCCTGCACGACCATCTCATATTTTTTGAGATTTGTCGCCACATCAATACATAATTTATAATTTTCTATTGCCTCGCTGTTGTTTCCAATTTCGCGGTTCAAAGTGGCAACATTAAACAACGCTCTGACGGTTTTCTCTCCGCCGCCATCGATGGAAACTAAAATTTCTAATTCTTTTTTGTAAAAATTTACTGATTCGCCTAAATTATTCTCGACATAACATGCCTGCCCCAAAAGATTGTAAACCTTCGCTTTTGTTTGGTTCTCCGCACCTAATTTTCGAATAATTTTTACAGCTTCTCGACCAAACTCTATTGTTTTTTTGGGTTCTTTGTTCAAATATCCATCAGAAAGTTGGATTAAAACTCTTAATTTTTCGCCTTCCTTGAGCGAGGGCAATTCGTTTTCTAAATCTGTCAGACTTTTTTGAGCAAACAAAAAACCACTTATCAACAACGCAATTATCGTTAAAATTTGTCTTTTCATTTTTTTTTATTTTCTGAGAACTTTTCAATTCGCAAAGGTAAAACTTTTTTACTAAAAACCAAATAAATATACACAATTTATTTGCCAAAAATTTATTTTTTCTCAAAAATTTTATTTTTATTGAAAAATTTGAGAGAAATTATGAAAATAAATTTATCTTTGCCGCAAAATAATTGAAGTTTTTTTATTGAAAAAAAATATGGAAAAATCAAATAAAACTGCCTCGCGGCCGCGTCGGTTGATATATTTTTTTCTGATGATTCTTTTTCTCATCACAACGTTAGTTGTTGGATTTTTTTGGTACTCTGAAAGTCAACAAAAAATTAAAACGGAGGAAACTTTAAAAATGGTTCGCACTCAAAGGGACAGATTCAGAAAACAAGCACAAAATATGGATATTTGGCAACTACAAGAAAAAGTGTTGCTTCAAACGATGATTTCCAATATGTCAGACAAAGAAAGACGCACCACATGGAACACTATTGACTCGCTTGCAAAAGCACTTTTGCAAGACAAAAAATACACTGAAGCAGTCTTAGTGCTTGAAAATTTTATTAATTTGTATCAAGAAGTCTGTTTTGACCACCCAAAATGGTTCTCCGACGCACGCGGAAACTTTGTCGTTTACCTCCTCTTTGACGGTCAATATCGAAAAGCAACTATTATTGCGGAACGCGCCGCAGAGAAAGATTCCAGCAACTTAAACATACAAAAAAATCTTGCCCTTGCTTATTTGTATGACGGTCAATATGAACGAGGAAGTCGAATTTTTTACAAAATCAAAGAAAAAATCGACAACTCGGAGCATTCGCAAAAAATTCCGATGGGCGAAGCATTGCGACAAGAATATGAACTTTTGATACAAGACTCAATATTGCCGCCCAAATTGGACAGAGAACGCATTCAAACGTTATTACAGAAATAAATTTCACCAAAAAAAACGATGTTATCTCGAACATCGTTTTTTTCATATTTACATCTCGAAAGATTTTGCAAAATCTAAAATTTTGCTGACAATTTCTTTGCGAGGCTCGACTAACATTGCGTCTAATTTTTCAAAGACATCTGTAAATTCTTGATTATCAACATTAAACAAAGAATCTAAATCAATAATGTTTTCCTTACATTTCTCAAAATCATTGACAATGTAAAGCAAAGTAGATACTCGTTTCATAGTTATTTGAGATTTAAAAAGACAGTTACACTTTGTTAACGTATGAAACAGAAATTTTATTGTAAAAATTTCGAAATATTTTATGGAAAAATGAAAGTTTTTGAGTCATTATTTTTTAACTCAATTTTTGTTGTTAAAATTTTATTCCTAAAACTAAAACGTCATCAATTTGGTTGCATTTATTTTTCCAAGAGTGAAAATAATTTTCCAAAAAATCTCGCTGTGCGTCCAGGGGTTGCGCATGAATGTTTAAAAGCAATTGTTTAAAATTTTTCGTCATTAATTTTGTGCCGTTTTCTCCGCCGAATTGCGAGTGATAACCGTCTGAAAATAAATAAATGACGTCATTTTTTTGAATTTTTATTTCGTTGTGTGTGAAAGAAGATTTCTCTTTCACAAAAATTCCGATAGGCATTTTGTCTGCGGGCGTTTCGATGAGTTGATTTTCTCGAATCAAATACAACGGATTAAACGCACCTGAAAATTGTAAAATGTTAGTAGTCAAATCGATAGCACAGAGGGAAATGTCCATTCCGTCTTTTGCTTCGTCGAATTTTCCTGTTTGTCGCAGGGCGGTTTTAATTTCTTTTCGCAGTTCGTTTAATACCTCGTTTACTTGTCGTACATCTTTTCGTCGAATAATTTCGTTGAGAAAGGCATAACCCAACATTGACATGAAACCTCCTGGCACTCCGTGACCTGTGCAGTCGGCGGCGGCAAAAATGACCCAATTTTCGATTTTGCGAAACCAATAAAAATCGCCCGAAACAATATCTCGTGGAAGGTATAACACAAAATTTTGCGGGAAGATTTCGTTAAT
This sequence comes from Rikenella microfusus, assembly GCA_020719385.1. Classification (GTDB taxonomy): domain Bacteria; phylum Bacteroidota; class Bacteroidia; order Bacteroidales; family DYQK01; genus DYQK01. The sequence continues at coordinate 22,400 of DYQK01000027.1, forward strand.
TACCTCTTTGGGCGGCAAAATGGCATCTTGAATTCGTTTTGCGTAAGTGATGCTTGCGGTAATATTTCGATTTTTCTCTTCTATCTCGTCTTTTAAAATTTGTAAAGCTTCTATTTGCGAGTGAATTTCCTCGTTCATTTGCTGCAAATTTTCTGCTTGAACAATAATTTCCTCTTTTTGTTGGTGCAAAACGGTGTTGATACTCAAAATTTCCTCTTTTTGTTCGGTCAGAAGTTTATTTTTTCTGCGAATTTCTTTGTAACCATACAAAATTATTCCTAAAATAATCAACACAATTCCGAAACCAGCAATTAAACCTGTGTTTTTAAACTTTTCATTTTCAATAATTAATTTTTGCTTCGAGATTTCGATTTCTTTTTTCTCGGTTTCATATTTTGTCTGCATTTCAGCAATTTGTTTTGATTTTTTGTCGTTGAAAATTGAATCGTCCAATATATATGCGCGTTCCAAATTGTTGTATGCTTCTTTGTAATTGCCCATAAAATTATATATTTCGGCTATTTGCGTGTATATTATCGAATAATTGGATACATTTCCCGTTATTTGCACATATTTTTTACTCAATAAAGCGTGTTCGAGGGCTTTGGGATAATTTTTCAAATTTTTGTAAACATTCGAAAGATTGGAATGAGCACCTGAAGCGTAATAAAATGATTTTATTTCAGCAGCTCTTTTAAGGACAAATTCGAAAGTTGCGATGGCTTTGTCCCATTGTTTTAACCCGATATATGCCAAACCAATGTCGTGATACGGCGACAAAATACCGATTTCGTCCTTCATTTCCTTATAAATGGCAATTGCTTTATTGTAAAAATCGATAGCGTTTTCGTATTTTTTCTGCATGGTACAAATCGCACCCATTTGGTTATAAACGACACCCAATCCGAATGAATCTTTTTTTAGCAAAGCGAATTCAAGAGTTTTTTCGAAAAATTTTTGTGTCGTTTCATAATCTCGCATTTCGCGATAAATAAACGCCATTGACATGTTTGCCTGCATAGAAATGTCTATTAAATTCTTTCTTTCGGCAGCTTGTAAAACCGGAATCAACAATTTTATGCCGCGGTCATATTCAGCAGTAAGCGAATATCCGTATCCTAACCACGCCTGAATGCGAAGCACAGATACGGAATCGCCCAATTTCTCGTAAGCAACAACAGACTTTTCATAATAAATATTGCTCTGCTGCATTTTTTCGATACGCGTATATGTATCGCCAATGTTTGACAACAGCTTTGCGTATCCGACTGTGTCGTTTTTTGATTCTAATAATTTTATTAATTCTTCGCCATACGAAATTGCTTTTTCTGTCGAATCGCGGTGATAAACGACAAATAAACTTTTCAAAAGTTTTTTTCGTTCTTGATAATCTGTGGTTTGTGAAAGTTTTAACTTTAAACTGTCAGATTTTGAAAGTTTTTGCGAAAAAATTTCGCTGCTCAAAACGAAAATGATAGAGAATATCAAAAATGTTTTCATTTTTTTCAAATTTTAAAGCACAAATTTACGAAATAATTTTATTTTTTTGTATTTTTCGAATTAAAAAAATCAATAAAATTATCAAATTTTTGTAAAAAAGCGTTAAACAACAAATTTCCTTGCAAAATGTAGCCTGACGTAGAGAAATGCGTCTTGTCCCAAGCCGCAAGTCCTGCTTTTTGCCACAGTGCCATCGAACCTTTGCCGCCCATTATTGCGTACAAATCGAAAACGGCACATTTGCATTCTTTTGCAACTCGAAAAATTGCCTCCTCGGCAAGCGGAATATTTTTGCTTGGCTGTCTGCGGCGATAAAAGCAGTCCGCAGGAACGGTCAATAAAATTGCGGCATTCGGAGTAACATTTCGAATCTTCGCTATCAAAGCACGAATATTTGAGGCAAAATTTTCTGCAGAAAAATGTCTTGTCGCAGCGTCATTTGTTCCCAAAGAGATAATGACCCAATCAGGCGAAAGTGCAAGTAAATGATTTTCAAGCAATTGACAACGCAAAAAAGACTCAACATCAGCACCGTTAACGCCGAGAGAATGATAAATAATTCCAATATCATCGGAGGAAAACTCAAAACCGTAAAGCGTGAAATTTTTTTGCAAAGGCGAAGTTTTAACAATTTTTAACGTTAAAGAATTTTGATGTTCTGCGAAATAATATTCCACAAAACCCAAAGAATCGTTAAAAATCGTATCAATAGGCGAAATTTCTGTAAATTTCACTTCAAAACAGTTTTCACCGAGTTCTTGAAAAATTTTTACTTTGTTAAAATCGAAATTTTTTCGCAAAGAAATTTCAATTTCTGCGTCAGGCTTCGAAGTTTTGACCATTATTCCTGCGAGTCCAAGTTTACAAACTTTTCTCCAATCAACATTTTTACAATTTTCCCATTTTCCTGTGAATTTTGTAGCGAAATTATGCGGATTATTACTTTTTGCCATTCTGTATGGAAAAATAAAACCTCTTCCTGCGTTGAGCGGTCCCGCAAAATTTTGCAGTCGTTCTCGCATTTGTCCCGAAAAAAAATCTGCTTGAATGTGCGAATCGCCGATTTGCACGACATTAATTTTGCCTTCGCCCTTGAGAATTAAACGTTTAAATTTTTCGAAAAGTTGATAAAAAGCGGTGCTGTCGCCGCAAAACGAAAGCGAATCAGCCTCATAATTGATAAACGGATAATAATTGGGCAATTCGTAGGGAAAATCTTGCGAGAAAGCAAAAAAACTGTTCAAAATCAAAAAAATTATTCCAAAAATTTTTTTCACGATTCTAAAAATAAGTAAAATTGAAGTTACAAAGATAAACATTTTTCGCAAAAAAAGTTTATTTTTTCAATATTGCCTCAATCTCGACAGATAAATTTAACTCCCAAATTGACTTTATTTCTAAGATTTGCGGCAAAAGAGTAGTTAACTCTTTTTGATTTCGAGAAAGTTCCTCAATATTTTTTGCTGTTTCCGACAATTTTGTTGCCCCAAGATAATTCATCGAACTTTTTAGAGAGTGAGCAGTTATTTGTAAATTTTTCCATTCCTGATTCTCGCATTGAAGCTTCATTTGCTTGATTTGCGTAGGAATTGTCTCGTTGCACAATTTCAAAATTGGTTTAACCTTGTCCATATCGCCGAGATACATTTTCAATAATAAAGTGAGGTCTAAGAAATTTTCAGTCTTTGCGACAATAACGTTTTCGTTGCTAATCCACAAATTTTTCTCTAATTTTTTTTCAGAATCTTGCGACAACAACATATTAATTTGGTTAAAAAGTTCTTCGGGGATAAATGGTTTTGTCAAAAAAGCGTTCATTCCGACCTCTTCGCTTCGTTCTTTTTCCTCTTTAATTGCGTTTGCTGAAAGTCCCAAAATCGGGATATTTCTCTTTGGCAACGAAAAATTTTTGCGAATAAACTCTGTTGTCTCGTAGCCGTCCATAATTGGCATTTTTATGTCCATAATTATCAAATCATAGTCGTTTTTCTCAAGTTTTTCGATGGCAATTTTGCCGTTTTCTGCCTCGTCAAAGAGCATTTTGCAGTTGTGCATTTCGAAAGTGTCCATCAATAAAGTTCGATTTACGGCGTTGTCCTCGACAATTAAAATTCGTTTATTTTTCAACTCCACACAAGATTCGGTATTTTTTTTCTCTTCAATAACATTGTGAAAATCAACTACTTCGAATGGAAGTGTGAAATAAAAATTCGTTTCGAAACCATATTGACTCTCAACCCAAATTTCGCCGCCAAGAAGTTCTACTAAATGTTTACAAATTGACAAACCAAGTCCTGTTCCTGCAGGATTTTTAATTTTGCCGTCTTCAATTTTTCCGAAACGGTTAAATAATATCGGCATTTTGTCGGGTGGAACGCCGATTCCTGTATCTTTGACGTGAAATTTTAAAATTTTTTCATCTTTTAACGAATAACCAAACTCAATAAAACCATTTTCTGTAAATTTTATAGAATTTCCGATGAGATTTGCCAAGATTTGTCGCAAACGAAAAGGGTCAGAAAGAATAGTTAAATTCGGATTTTCAATTCCTTTTTGCAAATATAATTTGATATTTGCTTTTTCAATAGAAATTAAATGTTTCTCGAAAGTAACTTTTAAATCGGACAAAATTTGATTCAACCGACAGGGACTTTTGTTTATCATAATTTGCCCCGCTTCGATTTTTGCCACATCAATAATATCGTTGATAAGATTTAACAAATCTGAAGCAGAATTTTGTATATACCAATGATATTCGTTTCGTTGGTCGATGGTTAAGTTTTCCTGCATCAAAAGTCTTGAAAACCCGACTATTGCGTGCAAAGGAGTACGAATTTCGTGAGACATGTTTGCCAGAAACGCAGATTTTAACTTGTCAGATTGTTCTGCTTTTTCTTTTGCTTTTTTCAACTCGCCCTCGTGTCGCTTTCTCTCGACAGCCATTGCGATGTGGTCAGAGACAAATGCCATTAAATCTCTATCTTTTTCGGAGAAAATGCCCAATTTATCATAACTTTGAACGACCATTACTCCGATGGTTTTGCCGCCAACTTTCAACGGAACACCAAGCCAGGACGGCGAAGGAGTTCCAATTAAAATGATTTCTCCACTTTCATACAAATATTTGTCGTTCTCTTCGGTAACTAAAAGTGCTTCACCTTTTCTGCGAACATAATCGGTAATACTTTTTTCTAACTTAATTGGTTGATTATTAGGCACTTCGTCAAATTCATCAACAAAATATGGGAAAATATAACAATTTATCTCTTCGTTATAAAGAGCGACATAAAAATTTCTCGTATCAATAATTTTTGATAATTCGTAATGAATAGTTTGAATTAATTCTTCGAGAGTGGCAGTAGAATTTACTGCTTCAGAAATGTTTAACAATACTTCAAAAACCTTGTCTGAACGACGCGTGAGTTTGCGAACTTGTTTTTTTAAAACTAAGATTTGTCTTTTTAATTGTGCTTTCGAAAGTTTCATACGAAAATTTTGAGAATACGAAAAAAATTAATAATTTTGCAAAAGTAAAATTTTTGGGGATTGTTACTTAATTAAATGTTGCCTGCAGCGTACTTTGTTTTTTTAGGATTGTTGTTTAAATGTAAGGGCATCAATAATTATCATTCTAAACCTTGAAAAACAGAAATTGAATCATAATATTTCACAAATTTTAACTTAATTTATCTGATTTTAACAAAAAACGGAGTTATAAATGCGATAAATTTTGAAGATATGCTCATTTTGTCTTTGATTTTTTTACAAAATGATACATAATTCAAAAACCGATATTTAAACAACAATCCCCTATTTTTTTTATATAACAATCGTTTTTATATAAATATCAAAAATATTTTTCATTTTTTGTATTTTTAAACCGACAAAAGTAAACTTTTTTTCAAACAAAGAAAATTTATTCCCTCAAAAAAATTTCGAGGGAATGAGATTTTTTTTTATTCCCACTCAATAGTTGCGGGAGGTTTCGAACTTATGTCATAAACCACGCGATTTATTCCTCGCACTTGATTTATTATCAAATTTGAAATGTGAGATAAAAAGTTATGCGGTAACAATGCCCAATCGGCAGTCATTCCGTCAGTTGAGGTAACAGCACGCAAAGCGGCTACTTGCTCGTAAGTGCGCTCGTCGCCCATCACGCCGACAGACTTTATCGGTAATAAAATTGCTCCTGCTTGCCAAACCGAATCGTACAAATTAAATTCTCGCAAACCGTTGATAAACAACGCATCAACTTCCTGCAAAATTTTGATTCTTTCTCTTGTCACTTCACCTAATATTCGGATTCCGAGTCCAGGACCGGGAAAAGGATGACGTTTTAAAATAGAATTTTCGATTCCTAACTCCGCACCGACTCTGCGAACTTCATCTTTAAACAACAAACGCAAGGGTTCAATAATTTTCAAATTCATCTTTTCGGGCAAACCGCCGACATTATGATGCGATTTTATCGTTGCTGAAGGTCCCGCAACAGACACCGATTCAATAACATCAGGATAAATTGTGCCTTGAGCCAACCATTTCGCATCGTTTAATTTTAACGCTTCTTTTTCAAAAACATCAATAAACGTTTTCCCGATGATTTTTCGTTTAACTTCAGGATTTTCAACACCTTTGAGATTTTCTAAAAATAAATTCGAAGCATCAATGCCCAAAATATTTAAACCCATTTTTTTATACGACTCTAAAACTTCCTTAAATTCATCTTTTCGCAAAAGACCATTGTCAACAAAAATACAAATTAAATTTTTATTGATTGCTTTGTGCAAAAGCGTTGCCGCAACCGTTGAGTCAACACCGCCAGAAAGGGCTAAAATAACCTTGTCGTTTTGTAATTTCTCTCGAAGTTCCGAAATTGTTGACTCAATAAACGAAGATGGAGTCCAAGAATCTTTACATTGACAAATATTTATCACAAAATTTCGCAAAATTTTATTTCCCTCTGTTGTGTGAAACACTTCGGGATGAAATTGTACGCCGAAAGTTTTTTCATTTTCGATTTGAAACGCAGCATTTTCAATAGTTTCGGTGCGAGCAATGATTTTAAAATTTTCAGGAAGTTTTATAATTGTATCTCCGTGAGACATCCAGACTTGCGAGTGTTTCGCAATTTCTTTAAACAAAATATTTTCGTTCAATATCGAAAGCGTAGCCCTTCCATATTCGCGTGTTTGCGAGCGTTGCACCTCGCCGCCAAAATGATGTGCTAAAAGTTGCGCTCCATAACAAACCGCCAGAATCGGAATTTTACCCCGAAAATGCGACAAATCAGGATTGGGGGCATTTCGCGAATGCACCGAAAACGGACTTCCCGACAGAATTACTCCCTTCACCTCGTCAGAAATAGCGGGAAAATGATTGTAAGGAAAAATCTCACAATAAACATTCGCCTCGCGAATACGACGAGCAATAAGTTGAGTATATTGCGAACCAAAATCAAGAATCAAAATTTTTTCCATCTTTTTTTCGAAATTTTTTCGCTGCAAATTTAATAAAAAATAAGTTTTTTTCTACAATTTCTCGTGAATTTTTGTTTTTTCTCAAAAAAATGTGATACCTTTGCCTCGTAATTACAAAACTTATTACTAGGTAACAATCCAAATTTTTTATTATGTATCAAAAATTCCCTGAATTTCTTATCAATTTTATCTCTCAATCTTTCGAAAATAAAAATGAAATTGAGAAATTAAATTTTTTATCTGAAAATTTTGAGAAAATTTCTTTTTCGACATCTTTTGGCAAAGAAGACCAAGTCATTACGGATATGATTTTTCAAAATGATTTTCCAATTCAAGTTTTTACCATCGACACAGGAAGACTTTTTGAGGAAACTTATCGCACTTGGCAACGAACATTAGACCTTTATCGCAAAAAAATTGATGTTTTTTTCCCTTCTTTCGTTGAAATGGAGAAATATTTAACCGAAAAAGGTACGTTAAACTTTTACAATTCTGTTGAAAATCGAAAAGAATGTTGCTATTTTCGCAAACGAATTCCGCTTGAAAGGGCTTTGAGAAATACGCAAATTTGGATAACAGGACTTCGAAGTGAGCAATCTGAAAATCGCAAACATATCTCAATAGTTGAATTTGACGCGCAACTTCAGTTAATAAAAGTTAATTTATTAATTTTTTGGACGGCAGCGAATGTTGATGAATATTTGCAAACAAATCAAGTGCCTTACAATTCTCTGCACGACAAGGGTTTTGTGAGTATTGGGTGCGAACCTTGTACGCGTGCGGTGCGGCAAGATGAGGATTTCCGAGCAGGACGCTGGTGGTGGGAAAATAAAAGTGAAAAAGAGTGCGGACTTCACACACATTAAACCCAATCTTTTGTCTGTTTTTCAATAATTTTCATTAACGAAATTGTGAACGCAAGAATTTTTATTAAATTTGTAAAATATTGAATATCAACGAGTTGCAATTCAATATCTTTGCGAGATTTTAACCAATTTTGCAAAACTTGATGATTTCCAATTTTAAAATCCCAAATTTCTTGCGAAACATTTTCGAAAAACGCATTTTCGTTTATAAAAATTTTATTTTCGCAGAAATCTACGTTTTTGATATATAAATTTTCTGAATTTTTGTTAAAAATTCCTAATTTTTCTAATTCTTGCGGCAAAGAGTTAATTTTTGTTAAATGCAAATCAATTAGTTTCTGTCCTAAATCTGCCAATTTTTCAAAAATCTCAACATTTTCTGTGAACGGAATTTTAGGAAAATCAATTTTTAGAAATTCTAAATATTTTGTGCGATAAGTTTTGCTGTGCAAAATCGCATAAATATACGCAAAAATTTTCTCGGAATCTTTTGTAAAATATTGATTTTCAATAAATTGTGAAAATTTTTCAGTGAAATTTGCCTTCGCAAAATTATTTTCAG
>DYQK01000027.1:30907-34452 GCA_020719385.1 Rikenella microfusus
TCAATAAATTGTGAAAATTTTTCAGTGAAATTTGCCTTCGCAAAATTATTTTCAGAAAATAAATACAACGGAGCAAGATAAGACTGAGCTTTAAAAGCATTCGCACAAATATTTTCGGTAATAACACACGCATTCCATTCAGAAAAATGCCAAGCACGAGAAAATTGTAAACCAATATTATTTTTTAAAAAATGCTTCATAATTTTTTCTCTCGGATATGACAAAAAACCTTTCGATTTTTCATTGAGATAAGTATATCGAAAATCAAAAGGGCGATAATGAATTTTTAAAATTCTCTCTTTTTTCACCGAAGAAACGCTTTTTATGGCATTTTTGAGAGTCCAATCTCTGCCGTCAACACTCAAATTGTACTTCAATTTTATTTCCTCAACAGACAAATTTTGTAAATCCGACAAAACTTTGTTCAATTCTTCTTCTGAAAAATGAATCGTCATGCTGTCTCGTTGCGTTTCAATTCCGCTGCTATAAATTTCGAAAATATCTGTAATTTTCCAAAAATTCAAATAATTTTGATGTTGAAAAATTTTATTTGTGAACCAAAAATTCGGTGCAACAGGTTTAATTTTTTCAAAATGCACATCGTTTAAACTTGTCGAGGCAAGAAAATTTTTCTTTGCTTCTCTTGAAATTAGCCCGTTTTCGAGAGTCGAAAAATAAAACACTTCTTTTTCACCCGAAATTCTGTCAGATTTTTTTTCAAATTTTATAAAAATTGCAATATTAACGCCGACGCGAATGTCAAAAACATTTTTGTCGCCTTCGTTTTTTATCGAATTTCCGTGAAGGTTTAAAATGTAAATTTTGTCGAAATCGTTGTACAAAGTTTCTCGCATTCTGCGGTGCGAAAGTCCGTCCAAATAAGAGTTGTTGGTGATTATCGCAATGATTCCTTTGCCAAATTTCGCAATTTTTTCCTGTGCGAAACGAATAAATTTGATATAATCATCGTCAAGATTTATCTTTTTTTCGTTTAAATTTTCTTTGTAAACGTCAATTAATTGCGAGTTTTGATTTTTCGAATGAATCGAATAAGGCGGATTTCCTGTAATTATCAAAATTTCATTACAATTTTTCTCGAAATCGGGATGTTGGTCGGCAATGGTGTTTGTTTGAAAGAGTTGAAAATGTTCATTTTTTTCTAAACGAATGTTAAAATCAGTTAATAATTGTGAAAGTTTAAGATACGCAATGATTAACGGTGGCAGCGAAATCTCAAAACCAAATATATTTTTTAACAAATGTTGTCGAATAATTTGTTTCTTTTTTGTTAAATTTTCTAAAATTTGTTTAAAAATTTCTAACAAAAACATTCCTGTTCCTGTTGCGAAATCTAAAATTGTAATTTTTTTGTCATCTGCAATTCCTTTTTCAATTGAGAAATCTGTTTTTAAAATTGTGTCTGTCGCAGAAATAATAAATTTCACAATTTCATTTGGCGTATAAAAAACTCCGTTTTCCTTACGTAATTCGGGGTTATAAATTGCGAGATATTTTTCGTAATCAAAATTTTCAATATTGCGAATTTGTGAAAAGATTTTAGAAAAATTTTCATAAGTCAAATTGGTAGCAATTTTTTGCGAAAATATTTTAAATAATTTTAACTTTTCCATAAAAAGTTTTTTACAAAATTAATAAAATTTTTCGGAAAAAATTTTTGATTAAATAGAAAAAAGAATTATTTTTGCCCCAAATAAAAAAGGTATGAAATTTAGACGTATTTTCGATATTGTTGAGCAAAATTTATTACATTCTACAAAAGAAACTTTGCTTGCTGTGAAGGAAAGCGGTCAATGGCGGGTTTACGGTGGTGTGGAATGTTGCGAGTTGACGCAAAGTTTGGCAGAGGGCTTAATTTCGTTGGGTGTCGCAAAGGGAGATAAAGTCGTTACTATTTCGCATAATCGTCCTGAATGGATTTTTTTTGATATTGCCATTTCGTTTATTGGAGCAGTTCATGTGCCGTTATTTCCTGCACACAGCGAGACGGAATATCGTTATATTTTGGAGCATTGCGAGTGTGAGACGGTAGTTTTGTCGTCAAGAGATATTTTTGAAAAAATTAAACCGATTCTTGATTCAATTCCGAGGATAAGAAATGTTTTTTCTCTTGATAAAATAGAGAATGCTACTCGTTGGCTCGATTTGGTTGAGAGGGGACAAAAATTTCATACTGAATTTCCTGATGAACTTTCTAAACGCAAAAATTTTGTCGAGGCAAATGATTTATTTACCATCGTTTATATTCCCGATTTAACACTTCCTGCAAAAGGCGTGATGTTGTCGCACAAAAATTTGTTAGAGAATATTTTGAGTGCAAAAGATTTATTTCCGTTGACGCCGCAGGACAAGGTTTTGAGTTTTATGCCGCTTGCTCATATTTTAGAGAGAATGGTAAATTACATATATATTTATATAGGTGTGAGTATTTATTATTCTGATAATTATGAGAAAGTTTTGGAGTCGTTGTTGGAAATAAAACCTTCGTGTTTTGTTGCTGTGCCGCGTGTTTTGGAAAGAATTTATGATAAAATCATTCTCAAGGCAAAAGATTCGGATGGAATTTATAAAAAATGTTTTAATTGGGCATTTTCTCTTGCTCAGCGTTTCGAAGTGAAACCAAATTATAATTTTTCTTATAAAATTCAAATGTTTTTGGCAGATAAATTTGTCTTTCGCAAGTGGCGCGAGCAAATGGGCGGACATATTAAGGCAATTATTTGCGGTGGAGGCGTTTTGCCGTTGCAAGTTTCGCGGATTTTTTGGGCTGCAAAAATTTTTATTCACGAAGGTTACGGTCATGCAGAAACGTCTCCAGTGATTTCGGTCAATAAACATCATTTTCCAGATGTAAAATTAGGTACAGGCGGAGCATTGTTGCCTTCTTCAGAGATAAAAATTGCCGATGACGGAGAAATTTTGTTCAAAGGGAATTCTTTGATGCTTGGTTATTACAAAAATCCTGAAAAAACTTCGCAAGTTATTGATTCTGAAGGTTGGTTTCACACAGGTGACATCGGAATTTTGCACGACAAAAGAATTTTGGAAGTTACAGATAAAAAAAGCGAAGTCTTTTTGCTTGCCAACGGCGAGAAGATTACGCCGATGTTGTTGGAAAATAAATTTAAAAAGTCTCTTTTCATTGAACAAATTATGATTTTAGGTGAAGGTAAACCTTTTATCGCTGCAATTATTTGTCCGAATTTTGAATATTTGCACGCCTGGAGTGCCTCGCACAAGATTCGTTACCGCGATAATCAGGAATTAATTAAAAATTCGAAAATTTTTAACCTTTACAAAGAAATAATTTCTGAGTTAAACGAAAAAAATAATATTTTGGTTGCGAAATTTTTCTTAGTTCACGAAAAATGGACTCACGAAAGCGGAGAATTAACTCCAACATTGAAACTTCGCCGCAAATTTATTGCAGAAAAATATAATTCGCAAATAAACTTTTTATTTTTATGAGAACCGATGATTATCTCTTAATTCCGAATCCGATTTATGATGTCGTTTTCAAATACTTG
>DYQK01000221.1 GCA_020719385.1 Rikenella microfusus
AACATTGAGTGATGGTAAACCTTTGCCTTCTTGGTTAAATTTCAATGCTCAGACAAGAACTTTTTCAGGAACACCGACTAATATTGATTCTTTAAACATCAAATTAACTGCTGTTGATACGAAAAAAGATTCAGTAAACATTTCTTTTTCGATAAAAACTGTAAAAAAAAATTGGATAAATAATGTTTTCGCAAATGAGAACGTTAAAATTTACCCGAATCCGACAAAAGATAAGTTTAATATCTCGTTTGACACGAAATTAAACAAAAATGTAATTGTTGAAGTTTCGAATGTTGATGGAAAATTACTTTTGTCAAAAAGTTTTCACAATATTTCCGAGACAACAATTGATTTAACAGGTTTCGCAAAAGGAATTTATATTTTAAAATTGAATGTTGACGGGAAAATTTTCAGTCAAAAAATCTTTTTAGAATAAAAATTGTTGTTAAATTAAAAAAACCCACATTCATTTTATTGAACGAAGGTTTTTTATTTCGAAAATTTTATTAATTTTGCAAAAAATTAACAAAATTTTCTGTGAATTTGTTATGAAAAAAATTTGTTTTCTGTTTATTTTAACTTTCTTTTTTATGGAGGAAAATTTTTCTCAAAATTTTAAACAACAACAATTAAAAAGTGAACGCGTGAAAATTGCGTACAAAGAAAAAGAAAATTTTTTACGCAAAAAACTTGATTCTGTGGGAATTAAGGGCAATTTTGAGATATTTTTGCTTGCTTGTAAAAAAGAAATGATTCTTGAGGTTTGGGCGAAAAAACGAAATACGAAGCAATTTTCTTTTTTGATTTCGTATCCGTTTTGTGCTTTTTCAGGAGAGTTAGGTCCCAAACGTCAGGAAGGCGATTTGCAAATTCCTGAAGGTTTTTATCATATTGATGTTTATAATCCTTGGAGTACGTATTATTTGGCAATGAGAGTCAATTATCCCAACGTTTCAGATTTGATTCTTACGACAAATAAACAGCATCCTGGTGGCGATATTTGTATTCACGGCGATTGTTGCACCATCGGCTGTATTCCGCTAACTGACGACAAAATCAAGGAGTTATATCTTTTGTGTGTTGAAGCAAAAAGTGCGGGGCAGGGCAATATTCCTGTTTATATTTTTCCTTCTCGTTTAGATGACAAAAATTTTGAATCGTTGAAAAAAGAATTTTCAGATAATTCTGAATTAATTTTGTTTTGGGAAAATCTCAAAGAAGGATATGATTTTTTTGAGAAAAATAAAACTTTGCCGACATTTTCTGTTGATAAAAAAGGGAAATATATTTTTCGATAAAAAATGAAAACTTATTTTGTGTCAGATTTACATCTCGGAACGCCGAATTATCAAGATTCTTTGACGCGAGAAAAATTATTTGTAACATTTCTTGACGAAATTAAAAACGAAACGAAACAAATTTTTTTTCTCGGAGATATGTTTGATTATTGGTACGAATATAAATATTGCGTGCCGCGTGGTTTTGTGCGATTTTTGGGCAAAATGGCAGAATTAACTGACAACGGAATCGAGATACATTTTTTTACAGGCAACCACGATATTTGGATTTTTGATTATTTGCCGCAAGAAACAGGAATCATTTTGCATCGCGAGCCGCTTTGTACAGAGATTTCGGGCAAAAAATTTTATCTCGCTCACGGCGATGGTCTTGGTCCTTATGATAAATCGTTTAAAATTATGAAAAAATTTTTCACAAATCGCGTTGCTCAATGGTTTTACTCAAAAATTCACCCCAATATTTCGATGGGTTTTGCTCATCGTTGGTCGCAAGAGAGACGAAAAAAGAAAAATAAAAGTCCGAAATTGCAATTTCTTGGTGAAGAAGAATGGTTAATTATTTATTCTCGTAAAATTTTAACGCAACAACATTTCGATTATTTTGTCTTTGGGCATCGCCACGTTCCGAGTTTTTATAAACTTTCTGAAAAAAGTTTTTATATCAACGTTGGAGATTGGTTAAAACATTTTACTTTTGCCGTTTTTGATGGAGAAGAAATGGAGTTAAAAAAATATTCCCACTAACTTTTTGAGAAAAATGAAAAGTTAGTGGGGAATTTTATTTGTTATCTGTTTCTTTTGGGGCAGAATCGGAAGGTTTAGAGTCATCATCTTTAACAGATTTTTTAAATTCTTTGATTCCTTCACCGAAACCCTTCATCAATTCGGGCAATTTTTTACCTCCAAAAATCAACAAAATAACTGCGATAATCAAAAGCACTTGCCATGGACCAATAATTCCTAATAAAATCATAAATTTTAAATTATTTTTTGCAAAATTAATAAATTTTTTCGAGAAAAAGAAAAAAATTTAAAGTTTCTCAATAACTTCGGGAGAAAGTCCTGTGCATTCAGAAATTGTCTCAAGAGAAATGCCTTTTTGTTTCATTTTTTTTGCCGTTTCGACTGCTTTTTTGCGTTCACCCTCAATTAATCCCTCGACTAATCCTTCTTTTTTCCATTTCTTCTCTGCAAATTCCATCACACAATCCATCTCGTTGTGTTCGAGCGCACTCATCGTGTAACGCA
>DYQK01000104.1:0-9866 GCA_020719385.1 Rikenella microfusus
AAATTTTTTTATAACTTTGCCTCAACTTTTTAAATTTTTTTCAAAATGAAACGGTTAATAGTTTATATATTGTTAGCACTTGCTTTGTCATTTGTGGTGAGTTCTTGTCGTTCTTATCGTCCTCCTTGTCCTGCGTACAAAGGATGATTCAAAAAATTTTTCTAAAAGATATGAAACTGAACTATTTCTGTCTCCTTTTAGGAATAATGTTTTTATCAGTCGGGGAAATTTTTTCACAAGGAGAGGTTGACTCATCTTACAAAATTATGTATCGTAATGAGAAGGGAGTCGGTTTATTTTTAAATTCTAATGGTTTTGGAATCAATTATCGCAAAGCGAAGTCTTTGGATGGTTATCGCAAAAGTTTTTTAGAATTTGATTTTAATTACGTCTCGCATCCTCGTGAGATAAGAATGATTGACCCATATTTGCCGAATGCTTCTCGTTATGTGTATGGAAAAGTGAATGTTTTTGTGAATTTTCGGGCAGTTTTTGGAAGACAAAAAGAAATTTACTCGAAATTTGACAAAAATAGTATTGCCATTCGCTATTTTTACGCAGGAGGAGTTGTTGCAGGAATTTTAAAACCTATTTATTACGAGGTTTTTCGTCCAAACGGCAACATTATTGAGAAATTTGACTCACAGAAACATCGCAGCGGCGATATTGTGGGCAAAGCTTCGTTTTTCGAAGGTATAAGTGAGACAACATTGACGCCCGGGGCAACAATCAAAGGTGGGTTTATTTTTGATTTTAGTACGCAGGATACAAAAATTCGAAATCTTGAGGTCGGTGCAGTGCTTGATGTTTACCCGCGCGTAATGAAAATTATGGAATCCGATGATAATCAATGGGCTTTGTTGAGTCTGTTTGTATGTTATCGTTTTGGGCGTATTTATTCAACGGTTGCGGCAGATAAAAGTAAAGATTTAGAAAAAAACGAGTAAAAAATTTTGTTTTGTCATTTTTTTTCGACATCTTTGCCGCAAAATTTCACATTTTTTGAATCATAAAATTCTAAATTCATGGCAAATCATTATATTTGTCCCAAATGCAAAGGTTACTTAAATGTTGCCGAACACATCGTTTTTTCGATTCGTACCGATGAAAAAAAATCGGGGTTAATTTTGTTAAATCCGCAAATTGGTGATTATAAAGTAATTACTAATGAAAATTTTAAGGTTGCAATGGGAACGCATCACGAGTTTTGTTGTCCTATTTGTGGAGCAAGTTTGCAAACGGAGAAGAATTCTAATCTTGCAAAAGTTATTGTTCGAGAGGAAAATGGCAACCAATACGAATTATTATTCTCAGAAGTGGCAGGCGAACACTCAACTTACGCAATTCGCAACGGCAAAATCGAAGCCTACGGCGAGGACCAAGGACACTACTCAAATTTTTTCGGCGAATCGTTTAGTTATTAAGATTTTCGCAAAAAACTACATTCTGTCAGAATTTAAAATCTGACAGAATTTTTTTTGAGAGAAAATTCTTATTTCAAAATTTTCCAATCAGGAATTTCAAAACCTCGCAGAAATTCTACAATTCCAAGACGTTTTTTACTCTCAAGTTGAACATTTTTCAACGAAATAAAACCATCTTTGACTGCAATTTTTGCAAAAGTTTTCTCATCAGTAATGATTTCGCCGCAAGTAAGAAAATGATTTTCTCGGATTTTTTCAGTTTCGAACACTTTCATCGTAACGACTCTGCCGTTGTAAAGATTTTGCAAAGTACACCAAGCCGCAGGATACGGATTTAGTCCGCGAATCAAATTAAAAATTTCTTGCGAGGTTTTATCAAAATCAATTCGACATTTCTCTTTCGAAATTTTGGGGGCAAGTTTTATTGTTTCGTTTTTGCTAACTAATTGATTCTGCGGAATTTGCGGATAATTTCCTGCTTCTATTGCGTTAACGGTTTTCACCAAAAGATTCGCACCGAGTTTCATTAATTTATTGTGCAATTCGCCTGCGGTTTCACTTTCTGAAATTTCAGTTTTTTCACAGAAAATAATTTTCCCCGTGTCAATTTCTTTTTCGATGAAAAACGTACTTACTCCTGTTTCTGTTTCGCCATTGATAATTGCCCAATTTATCGGAGCAGCACCTCGATATTGCGGCAAAATCGAAGCGTGAAGATTTATTGTTCCCAAACGCGGCAAATTCCACACCGTTTCAGGTAACATTCGAAAAGCAACAACAACAATTAAATCAACGTTTAATTTGTTCAGTTGTTCAATAAACGTTTCATCTTTTAACTTTTCGGGCTGCAAAATGTTTAATTTTTTTTCGAGAGCGAATTTTTTCACTTCCGAGATGGACAGAAGTTGCCCTCTTCCTGCGGGTTTATCTGTCGAGGTAACAACCGCAACGATTTCATTTTGCGTTTCTAATAAACTTTTGAGGGATTCTACCGCAAATTCGGGCGTTCCCATGAAAACTATTCTCATAAAATTAATTAATTTCATAAATGGAAATCCATTCTATTGGCATTTTTTTTTCTATCCACTCTTCATCAATGTTATTGTCGCTTAATTCAAAACAAATTCCTTTATACTGTGGCAAAACATAAACATCAAGGTCTTCATTCCAACTTCCAATAAAATTTTCAATATCTTGCAAAGTTGAACCAATGCCAATTTTATTAAGGAATTTTCCCTTAAAATTTGTTCCAACCGTAATTTGAAAAATTTTTTCAGTTTTATCTGAAACAAAAAAACTAAAATCTTGAAAATTTACAACCGTAGTATTTTGCCTTTTTTCAATTTCATAATGTTGATTAAACAATTTCTCAAGCAATTCCTGATATTTTATTCCCAATTTAAAACCAGCAATTTCTTTTCCTGCGATAATTTCATTATTTTGCATAATTACTGAATTTTGATAATGTTTATTAAACCTCGAATATCTGTTCCTTCGTAAAAATTTATAATTTGTCCCGTTATTTTATCAATAATTACCGATTTATTTTCGAAAGAAATCGCAATTTGTTGAGTTTGTGCGGTGATTTTTCCTGTTCCATTCCAAGTACCTTCAATAATTTGTGCTTGCAAATTTTTGCCGTTTGTTTCTGCAAAATTTATTGCAGCTTGATTATATTCGGCTTTTGACAAATAACCCATTTGTCTGCCGTGTTTGTTGAAAATGTTTTCCAAGTTGATACATTTCTCTATCCTTAGAAATTTTTATTTCTAATTTGTTGGACGAATAATTTTGTTCTTGTTTCGTTTTTTTGTTTTCCTCATTATTTTTTGGATAGTAAAAAATCACCAAAACAATAGAAACAGAAATCAAAAAGAAAAAAAGAAAAGTTTTGGAGAAAATTTTTCTCGAAATTTCTGAAAAATTAATTGTGTTTGTCATAAAATTTTTCGAAATAAATTAAATAAATCGGATTTTATAAAATGTTATACAAAATCCGATTCGTAAAAAAATTTATAACCCAAATGCTTTCTTGATTTTATCTACGAAATCAAGTTTTTCCCAAGTAAAAAATTCTATGGTTTTCTTTTGTGTGTTGCCATTTTCGCCGACAGAAATTTCTTGCGAGTAAGGTTGTCTGCCGAAATGTCCGTAAGAAGCAGTTGGTAAAAAGATTGGGTTTTTCAAACCGAAACGTTTAATTATCGCTGCGGGGCGAAGGTCAAAAATTTCTTTTACTTTTTGCGAAATTTCAGGGTCAGAGAGAATTTTCCCATCTTTTCCTTGAACTTTTGCTGTTCCAAAAGTGTTGAGAAATAAACCAACAGGCTGAGCAATTCCTATTGCGTAAGCAACTTGCACTAAAACTTCGTCAGCAACGCCTGCTGCGACAAGATTTTTTGCGATATGTCTTGTTGCGTAAGCCGCTGAGCGGTCAACTTTTGAAGAGTCTTTTCCAGAAAACGCACCGCCGCCGTGAGCGCCGCGTCCGCCGTAGGTGTCAACAATAATTTTGCGACCAGTCAAACCTGTGTCTCCGTGTGGTCCGCCGATGACGAATTTTCCCGTTGGGTTGACATACAATTTATAATCATCCTTGAATAATTTGCGTACTCGTTCAGGCACTTCGGCTTTTACTCTCGGAATCAAAATATTTTGAATGTCGTTTCGTATTATGGAAAGCATTTTCTCGTCAGCAGCGAGTTGAGACTCAAGGGTGTCGTCTGTTGCGACCATAAATTCGTCATGTTGAGTCGAAACAACAATTGTGTCAATTCGAAGCGGAACATTCTTTTCGTCATACTCAATAGTTACCTGAGATTTTGCATCAGGACGCAAGTAAGTCATGTATTTTCCTTCTCTGCGAATGGCAGCGAGTTCTTGCAGCAAAATATGTGCTAACTCGATGGGCATCGGCATGAAATTGTCCATTTCGTTGCAGGCATATCCGAACATCATTCCTTGGTCGCCTGCACCTTGTTCTTCTTCTGTTTGGCGAACTACGCCGCGACTAATATCGGGAGATTGCTCGTGAATGGAAGAGATTACGCCGCATGCTTCGCTGTCAAACATATAATCGGATTTGGTGTAACCAATTTGTTTAATCACTTTGCGGGCAGTTTGTTGCACATCAACATACGCTTTTGTGCGAACCTCACCGCTCAGAACAACGAGTCCTGTGGTAACAAGAGTTTCACAAGCAACTTTAGAATCAGGGTCTTGACGCAAAAATTCATCAACTAACGCATCAGAGATTTGGTCAGCAACTTTATCGGGATGTCCTTCCGATACTGACTCGGAGGTGAATAAATAAGTCATTTTTTTCAGTGAAATTTAACTTTTTTGACAAAGATTTCTCGGCGACAAAAGTAATAATTTTTTTTCAAAAAAAAATTTTATCTCAATTTTTTTTTGAAAAAGTTTTTGTATCTTTGTGCCGTTAATTTTTTAAAACTAAAAAATCTCTGTTATGAGAAAAATTTCATTCGCATTATTAAGTTTTGTCTTTGCTGCGTTTGTATTTTTTGCCGCTTGCAGCAAAAGCGATGATTCTTCCACGCCCTCGAAAAAAGAAAATCTTTGCGGGAAAAATTGGATTATGTCTGCAGCAACAACATTGCAAAACGGTTTAACTATCAATATTTTTCAAAGTTTACCTAAATGTTTTGTTGATGATATATTGAATTTTGATATTAATGGGAAATTTATAAAGGATAATAATGTAGAAAAATGTCAAGTTTCAGAATCTCAAACAGAAAGTGGTACTTGGACATTTAGTGAGGATGAAAAAATTTTAATCATTACTATTTCTAACGGTGCCAATAGTGAAACCTTAAAATTCAATGTTATTGATATTTCTGCATCAACATTAGAATTTACAATGACAATGCAAGGAACTGATGGAAATGATTATGTTGTAACAATGACTTTCAAAGTGAAATAATTTTTGCTTTTAAAAACAAATATCTCGTTTTTTTATAAAATGAGATATTTTTTTCTCGAAATTTTTTGCAAAATAAAAGTTTTTTATTAAATTTGTGAAATTTAAAATCATTCAAAAATGGATTCAAAAAAAATTTTTGTTCTCGACACAAATGTCATTTTGCACGATTATAAATCAATTTTTTCTTTCGCAGAAAACGACATAATTATTCCAATAGTTGTTCTCGAAGAACTGGATAAATTCAAAAAAGGCAACGATTTGATTCATTATCACGCACGAGAATTTATGCGGGAATTAGACAAAATCACTGGCGACGAGATTCGCAAAGAAGGAATTTCTTTGGGAAACGAACGCGGTTTATTGTTTATCGAAACGGGAAAACCCTTCTCCGATGAGATGCGAGAATCGTTCACCGAACACAAACCCGACCATCAAATTTTGGCAATAGCCATTTTTTACCAAAAACAATTCCCAAATCGAAAAATTGTGCTTGTTTCTCAAGACATCAATTTGCGAATGAAAGCAAAATCTCTCGGCGTTCAAGCACAAGATTATAAAACGGGAAAAGTCCAAGACCTCGATGTTTTGCACAAAGATATTTCTACTTTCGACAATTTTGACGATTCTTTGATTGAAAAATTGTATCGCGAGAAAAAATTGTCTCTTGAGGAAATGAATTTGCAGTCCGAGCTTTCTGCTAACGAATATTTTATTCTCAAAGGCACAAATTCCTCGGCACTTGCTTATTATAATCCTTTTTTGCGAGAGGTTGAGAAGGTTTCAAAAAATCGGGCTTACGGAATTGAACCAAGAAACGCTGAACAAACCTTCGCTCTCGATTCCTTATTTCGCAACGACATAAAACTTATCGCTTTGACAGGAAAAGCAGGCACAGGAAAAACATTGCTCGCTCTTGCCGCCGCTCTCGAACAAATTAAAGATTTTACGCAAATTTTCTTGGCTCGCCCAATTATCCCGCTCGCAAACCGCGAAATGGGATTCCTCCCAGGAGACGCAAAAGAGAAAACTATCCCTTATATGCAACCACTTTTCGACAATCTTGCCGTCATTAAACATCGTTTCAACGAACATAGCAAAGATTTTCAACGAATCGAGGAAATGGTGAAAACCGAAAAGTTATTGATAACACCGCTTGCGTACATTCGAGGACGAAGTTTATCAAATGTGTATTTTATTGTTGACGAAGCACAAAATCTTACTCCTCACGAGATAAAAACTATCATCACGCGCGCAGGCGAGGGAACAAAAATGATTTTTACAGGCGATATTCATCAAATCGACTCTCCTTATTTGGACAGCAAATCGAATGGTTTGTCTTATTTAGTTGACAGAATGAAGGGACAAAATATTTTTGCCCATATCAATTTGTTACGCGGCGAAAGAAGTTATTTAGCCGACATTGCAAGCGATTTATTGTAAATTTCTCTAAAAACTTGTCAGATTTTTAGAATTTGGCAAGTTTTTAAACATTTTTCAAACTTTTTTGTAAAAATTCTTTGCGAACAACGAAAAAAAGTTTAATTTTGCGGTGAAAAAATAAATTTTTTAGGAAATGCAAACTTTAAACATAAATCAAATTAGACAAAATATTGATTCTTTATTTTCAAATTTTGGAAACGAACCATTTTTGTTGAAAAATGATGCAAATCAAATATTTTTATTGATGCCATTGACTGCAGAAAAATGGCAAGAAATTATTTTTTTATATTCTCTTATAAATAATTCTCAAATTATTTCGCAAAAAATTGAAACTCAAACAGAAACATTTGAAGAATTTGATAACAAATGGTGTGGATTTTTGAAAAATGTCTCGTTACCTGAAAACTGGCGAGACGAATACATTAATGAAAAAATAAAAAAATACGAATGAAAGTTTTACTTGATACAAATATTGTTTTAGATTATATCCTTGAACGTCAAGATTTTGTCGAAAATGCTCGTCAAATTTTTCGTCTTGCGTATGATAAAAAAATTGAGGCATATTTTTCTGCAAATACAATAACAGACATTTTTTATATTGTGCGAAAATATAAACCCAAAGATGAGGTTTTATGTTTTTTGCAAAATTTACTCTCGTTTGTTGATGTTGCAAATGTAAATAAAACTGTAATTTTGAAAGCATTGAATAGTAATTTTCCTGATTTTGAGGATGCAGTACAAAATTTTTCTGCAATAAATTCAGATATAAAAATTATTGTAACACGAAATTTAAAAGATTTTAACGATTCTCACTTAAAATATTTGAACCAACACAATTTATTGAATTTTTTAAACAAAAAAACATTTAACTCTCATTAAAAATCACAAAACGCTCTCTATGAAGAATTATTTTGCTCTGTTTTTATTAGGAACATTTTTGTATGTTTCCTGTGGGTCTAACAAAAATCAAGATAAAAAAATGACCAACAATCCATTGGAATTCGGATTTAACCAAGTAATTGATTTTAAATCACTTACAGCGACTAATGTCAAAGAAATTACTACGCAAACCATTGCGGGAGTCAAGCAAAATTTAGCGAAGATTTATGACATCCCCAAAGAAAAACGTACTTTCGACAACACTATGCTTGCCATCGACGACGCAATAAACGTTTTTAGCAACGTTTCGAATATTGTTTACCTGATGGCATACACTCATTCCGATTCTGCGATGAGAAATCGAAGTCAAGAAGCAATTTCTGAATTTTCGAAATTCTCAAATGAATTGTCTATTGATGAAAAATTGTATCGCGCAGTGAAAGATTTTTCCGAAACCGAAGAAGGAAAAAAATTAGACGGTTATAAAAAACGTTTTACCGAAAAAACCGTTCGCGATTTTGAACGTTCAGGTTTTGCACTTTCCGCCGAAAAACGTCAAGAATTAAAAACTATCAAAGACAAACTCGCTGACATCTCTATAAAATTCAACGCAAACATCTCTGACGACAAAGATAGTTTAGTTGTTGAGGAAAAAGATATGGAAGGTTTGCCCGAAGATTATAAAAAAGCACATTTGGGCAAAGATGGAAAGTACATTATTGATATGTCTTATCCTTCGTATCGTCCATTTATGCGTTATTCGACCAGCGACAAGGCTCGTAAAGCGTTGTATATCAAGTTTAATAACCGTGCGGCAAAAACCAATGCCGATTTATTGAAAGAATTGCTTGTTCAACGTAAAAAAATGGCGGAATTATTGGGCTATAAAACTTTTGCAGAATATCAAGTTGAAGACCGAATGGCAAAAACGCCGAAAGCAGTTTGGGATTTTGAGGAAAGTTTAACGAAAAATATCTCGAAAAAAGCAGATAAAGATTACGCTGAACTTTTGGAAATGAAACGAAAATTTACCAAAAATCCTGCTGAAAAAGAGATAACTGCTTGGGAATCATCGTTTTACTATTTTATGTTGATGAAGGAAAAATATCAAGTGGATGCTGAAAAAGTGAAAGAATATTTCGAGTTAAACAATGTTTTAAAAGGTTCTTTTCAAGTGGCAGAAACTTTATTCGGTGTGAAATTTGAGGAAATCAAAAATCCTTCGGTTTGGCACTCTGATGTGCGAATGTTCGAAGTCAAAAAAGACGGCAAACTTTCGGGACGTTTTTACCTCGATTTATACCCAAGAGAAAACAAATACGGACACGCTGCTTGTTTTGGAATGGTCGGCGGCAAAGCAACCAGTAACGGTTATCAAATCCCGACCGCCGCTTTAGTTTGTAATTTCCCAAAACCAACACAAGAAACGCCTTCTTTGATGCCTCACGATGACGCAATTACGTACTTTCACGAATTCGGACATCTTTTGCATCATCTTTTAACGACAGCCGAGTTAAACACGATGTCTTGCACAAATGTTGCGAATGATTACGTTGAAACTCCTTCACAATTAATGGAAAATTGGGCAGAAGAGTATGAATCGTTAAAATTGTACGCAAAACATTACAAAACCAACGAAGTCTTGCCAAAAGATTTATTTGACAAAATAAACGCTTCGAAAAATGTTTGTTCAGGAACAGATGCGTTGGTTCAAGTATTTTACGGCGAATTAGATATGTATTTGCACGACAAATTTGATGTTAGCGGCAAAGAATCTATCTCGGATGTTGTAAAAAAATTGCAAAATCAAATTTCGAAGTTTAAATTTGTTGAAGGAACAAGTTTCGAAGCAAGTTTCGGACATCTCGACGGCTACGGAGCAGGTTATTACGGCTATATGTGGTCGTTAGTTTATGCCGAAGATGTATTTTCGATTTTTGTAAAGAACGGAATTTTCGATTCGCAAACAGGAATTCGTTGTCGAGACGAAATCTACGCAAAAGGTTCAACCGTTGATGAAATGCAACAAATTAAAAATTTCTTACAACGCGAGCCAAATCAAGATGCTTTTTTAAAATCATTGGGTTTATAAATTGTATTTTAAACAAAAAAATTTCACCGAATCAAAAAATTAACCGATTCGGTGAATTTTTGTATAAATTTTTTCATTTCAAAACTTA
>DYQK01000104.1:9966-11907 GCA_020719385.1 Rikenella microfusus
TTGAAAACAAAATTTTTGTTAATTTTTTTTTACATTTTATATTTTTTGAGAAAAAAATTGTATCTTTGTGAAAAATTTTTTTTAAAGTTAAAACTTGTAATTTCTTAAAAATGAAGCAGTTAATAATTTATTTTTGTGTAATTTTATTTGCGTGGAGTTGCAAAACAACTACCTCTTCCAGCGTAGTTGACCCAAAAAGTTTAGGTGGTTCAGCGGAAAAATCAAAGACAAAAGCGTTAACTTTGTCAGGAATTGACAAAGAGCCTCTCAAATACAAAGACGTCGAAGTGGAATTGACAGGTTGGTACGTTGAATCGAAAGCAAAATGTTTTTTCGCAAAAAATGGCAGCAACGCAATAACGAATGACGATTGGATTCTCAAAGACGCAAAAGGAATCGGAGTGTATGTTTCTGACGGTTGCCCTCCAATGTTGGAAAGTAAACCAAATGCACACGTAAAAATCAAGGCAGTTATCAAAGTTACTGACAAAAATAAATTTTATTTGTCGTACAAAAGCGGAATAATTTTGAAAAAATAACAAAAATGTGGTTTTATTTTTTGTAAAACCACATTTTTTCTGTGAAAATTTATCGCATCAAATTTTTTATGATGTCTAAGAATTCGTTGAAAATCAAGGAATTAGAAGAAACTAACTCTTTTCCAAAAAGATAATTATCTTGTCCGTTGAAATCTGAAACTTTTCCTCCTGCCTGTTGCACAATAAAAGTTCCTGCCGCAACGTCCCACGCATTGAGTCCGTACTCATAAAAACCCTCGAATCTGCCGCAAGCCACATAAGCCAAATCTGCCGCTGCCGACCCAAGACGCCGCAAACCATGCGAATGTTTCATAAAATATTCCAATGTTTTCATAAAATCAGAAAGTTTCTGAAAATCGTGGTACGGAAAACCTGTGGCAATCAATGAGTTACGAACAGAATTGGTTTGCGAGACGGTAATTTCTTTTTCATTGAGAAACGCTTTTTCCCCACCTGCCCACGCATAAAAACATTCCTTATCATTGACTTCATAAATTACACCTAATATGGTTTTTTGATTTTCCTGCAACGCAATACTGATGCAAAACGGCGGAAGTCCGTGAATAAAATTTGTTGTTCCATCCAATGGGTCAATAATCCAGTTATAAATTTTGCCTTTTTTGTCAATGGTTGACTCTTCGGTGAGAAAACCCGATTCGGGAAGAAGTTGTGAAAGTTTTTCGACTAACATTTTTTCAGAAGTTGTGTCTACAAAAGTTACGAAATCGTTTAAACCCTTCACTCCGATAGAATTTTTCTCTATTTTATTCAAATTTGCGGAGATAAATTTTCCGACTTCTGTTGATAAATCAACAACTTCGAGACAAAGTTTTTGTAAATCCATAATGAAAAAATTTTTTTAAATAAATGTTTAATAAAAAAAAATACGTGCAGAACTGGGAGAGGAACGCACGCATTTTTTTCTATCTTAAAAAACTAACTTTAAAACTATGAAAATGTTTGGTTCTGACAAACTGTGGGATGAAAATTCAGAAGCACAAACAACTAAAAAACTAAACTTTAAAAACTATGAAACTAAAACTTTCAAATTCATTAATGTTGGGTGAAAGATGGGATTCGAACCCACGACCAACGGAACCACAATCCGCTACTCTAACCAACTGAGCTACATTCACCATTTTAATTCGGGTGCAAAGATAAAACATATTTTTGAAACCACCAAATTTTTTCGCAAAAAAATTCAAATTTTTTTTAATTTTTTTCGAAAAAAAATTTTCACTTCATAATTCGTTGATTTTCAAAGAGTTAAAATAAATTGCTGCAATTCATAAAGAAGCGAAGCAAAAATAAATTTCAATTCTAACAAATTATTTTTGTAATTTGTACAGTGAATTACCCCTTTGCTAAAGACAAAGGGGCTTCTATTGAATGCGTTGCATTC
>DYQK01000105.1 GCA_020719385.1 Rikenella microfusus
TATACGGTTATGCAAAGATGATTGCGGGCAAATTAAATTGCCCGCTTTATCAAGTTTATGATGTTTCAAGAGGTAGGATTTGGAATGTACAAATTGAAGCGGAATTGAGATTGTTATTGAAAAAACGTAAAAATAAGAAAAAAAGTTATGGAACAGATGTTAAATAATTTGGTCATTCAGTACGGAGCATTGGGTTTGTTAGTTGGAATATTATTGGTTGTTAGTTGGCGATTTTATAAGCATATGTTGGCAGAACATAAGACTTTAAAAGAAGAGATAAAAGTTTTGCGGGAGAACGAGAATAAAATGTCGGAGAATATTTTGAAATTGACTTATCAATTGAGCGAGGTTTTAGCAAAAAACAGCGACATAATGGAGCAGATGCTGAAGAAGCAGGAATTGATAGATGTGTTTATTGATGAGTTTCGAGCATATTTTCGTAGGCAGGATAGAGACAAAGATAGGTATTAAAAAAAGTTCTTTTGAGCCGAAGACTCTTGCATCTCAGAATCATTCGCAGTGTAAATTTCCACTGAATTGTTCGTTTAACTTAAAACCACGCAGTGCCGCTTGTTTGCGGTTGGTGGTTATTTCGACTAGTACATATCACGGGCTTTGAGTCAGATAAGTAGTTTTTCCATTATTTTCCACAGACTAACATTAATAGTTGTCTAGATTTTTATACGGATTTGTAAAACCTATCAGCCGCAAAAGAACTTTTGGATGTCATTTTTTGACAGGACAAAGATAAAAACGAAATTCGAGAAAAAAAATGTTTTCGCAAAAAAAATCAAGAATTTTTCAAGAATTTTTAGGGTAAAAAAGTGAATTATTTAACAATTATTAACATTTCCGAGAGGCAAAAATAGGTAAAAATATGTTAAAAAGCAGAAAAAAGTGGTTGAAAAATTTGCAAAAAAAAATTTTTTTCGTAAATTTGCAGAAATTTTTAAAAAACGATGAAAAAAGTTAAAATATTGATAATTAAGCATTTGGAAAATATTATTAAAAAAAATGATTTCGGTAAATTGCGAAAAAGCGTTTAAATGTTTTTATATTTATGTACTTTCGTTTTTTAAGTTTAGTAAATACTTGAAAATGAAGCAATTAAAAAAAAGAGTAGAATGTTAATATAATGATTTTTATGTTAAACGAAAACGAATGGAGTTGTCGCACAGAATTATTAATTGGAAAAGAAAATTTTAACAAATTACAAACCCAAAATGTGTTAATTGTCGGGCTTGGCGGCGTTGGCGGCTATGCCGCAGAATTGTTGTGTCGTGCAGGAATTGGAAGATTCACTCTTGTTGACAATGATATTTTTCACATAAGCAATCGAAATCGGCAACTCGGAGCGTTAGTCACAACTGAGGGAAAGTTAAAAACTGAAATTTATGCGGAACGTCTTCGGAATATTTTCCCAAGAGTAGAATTAAACTTAGTAAACGATTATTTAGTGAACGAAAAAATTCCTCAAATTCTTTCGCAGCCCTTCGATTATATAGTTGACGCTATTGATACTTTGGGACCGAAGGTTTATTTTCTCAAGGAAGCAGTTGAGAAAAAATATAAAATTGTGAGTGCGATGGGTGCTGCGGGCAAGTTAAACGCTTCGTTGGTTCAAGTTTCAGATATTTCGAAGTCTTTTGGGTGCAAATTAGCATATTACATTCGGAAAAAATTGCATTCGTTCAACATTCGCGAAGGGTTTAAAGTTGTTTTTTCGCCAGAAGTAGTGCCGCGTAGTGCGTTAATCGTGCAAAGAGATGTCAACAAAAACTCTGTGGTAGGTACAATTTCGTACTTACCTGCATTGTTTGGTTGTTTTTGTGCGTCAGTGGTTATAAACGATTTGATTGTTTCGTGAGATTTTACCATCCGAATTTTTCCATATCTCGTCTATCTTTTTTTGTTGGTCGTCCAGTTCCGCGGTCTCGCGTGATGAATTGATTTTCGGTGATTTCCTGCAAACGTTTCAACACCTCTGGTGCTGTTGTTTCCTCTAAATATTCGGGAACAAACTTTGCTCCGACTCGTTTTTGCAAAATTTGTTTGACAACATAAGTTCGAGTTATCGGATTATCTCGCATTTCGAATGTTACTCCTGAGTGAATATTGCGAGAAGGTTTTACAGAATAGCCATTTATAGAGATTTTTCCGTTTTTGCACGCTTCCGTTGCTTGACTGCGACTCTTGAACAAACGCACCGACCACAAATAAACATCAATTCGCACTTCTGTCTCTTTGATTTCTGCCATAAAATTTATTTTTTCTGATTTTTTAACCAATTTTCGGCTTCTTCAATGGAAGTGAAAAATTTAAACGGCAAATTAAGTTTTTTCGAGACATTCGAAATGTGGTTTAGATAATACAATTTGAAAATTCCGCCGTCAAAGACGACAGCCCCACATTTTAAACCTGCCTTCATTGCTTTTGGGATACATTGTTCTTGAAACCATTTTCTGTCTTCGGGAGAAATAACTGCTTGCTTGCGAATATCGGACAAAAAATTTTCGATTTTGTGTTTTTTGATTGCGTTATGGACGATTTCGAAAGTATGTCGATATTCTTCTGACGAGCATTTTGCTTTCCAAATAATTTTTATGATGTTTAATTCCTCTTCGAACAAAACATCTGCGAAAGAAGTATTGAGTAAAATTGTCATTACATTCAATTTAACAGGAAAATTTTTGCACAAATTTATAAAATATTTTTGAGAATATTCCAAAAAAATGTTTAAATTCCCAAAAAATGTTTGTTAAACTGTTTGATTAATTTTACGAAATACTTTTCTTTTAACTCGCTGACTTTATACTCCATTTCTTTTTCACTGAGCATTGCAATTAATTTACATCTAACTTGACTTAACTTTTCCAAAGGTTTTATTAACTTTTCATTAGAGAGTTCAAAAGAAAAGTTATCTCTAATTTTTGTAGAAGTAATCATTAATACTCCATAAAGACCTTCCGCTTCATACACTTCCTTGGTTGAAATAATTATCACGGGATGTAAACCCAAACGAGGAAAAACTCTCATTACGATATCTCGCTGTTTATATTTATACATAAACTTTCAATTTTCAGAAATATGTGAAAAAGTTATTGATTTTGCGGCATAGACCAATTCTCCTTCAATCAAATTCAATAATTCTTTACGCAACAATTTCAATTCTGTTATCAGAATTTCGAAATATTGTTGTAATTCTATGCTGTCAAAAAAATTAAACAAAACCAATTTGTTATTAATCTTAACAAAATTTTCTACTGACCTGTACAGTTTATTATAAAATAACTCTAAATCGTCTTTTGACAATTCGAAAATTCGTTGTTTTTGATTTTTTAAATTCGAAATAAAATTCTTCATCGCTGATAATAAGTTTTTAAACATTTTATCAGTGTTCATTTCCAACTTTTTAGCACCTACAAAATAAAAAATTTTATTTTGTATAACAGGAATTTCTCGTTCTAAATACATAACAAAAAAATTTTTGCACAAATTTATAAAATATTTTGCGAATATTCAAATTTTTATATAAATTTTTTTTTCAAAAATGAATGATATAACGAAAATTTTTTATAATTTTGCCCTGCATTTTTTTTACACTAAAAGATGGAAAAAACGAAAATTTTGTTTGTGTGTCAAGAGATAACGCCCTATCTTCCTGAAACCGAAATGTCGATTATTGGGAGATATCTTCCGCAAGGAATACAAGAAAAAGGCAAAGAAATTCGGACTTTTATGCCTCGTTTCGGAATTATCAACGAAAGACGTAATCAACTTCATGAGGTAATACGACTCTCGGGGATGAATCTCATTATTGACGACACAGACCACGCTTTAATTATCAAGGTTGCTTCGATTCAGTCTGCTCGAATGCAAGTCTATTTCATTGATAATGACGATTATTTTCAACGCAAACATACGTTTTGCGATGCAAATAACGATTATTTTAAAGATAACGATGAACGCGGAATTTTTTATGTCCGCGGAGTAATAGAGACTATTCGAAAACTGCGTTGGTCGCCTGACTTGGTGCATTGTCATGGTTGGTTTTCGGCTTTCATGCCGTTGTATATCAAAAAAATGCTTGCTGAGGATCCTCTTTTCGCAGGAACAAAAACAATTTTTTCGGTTTATGACGATTTTATTCCACAAACCTTCACTTCAACGTTGAAACGAAAAATTAAACGCGAGGGAATCTCCGATTCTGACGTTTCTATTCTTGGAAGTGAACCCAATTATTTGAAAATCATTGAATTAGCAATGAAATTCTCTGACGGAGTAATTCTTGGCAGCAAAACTATTCCATCCATACTCGAAGGAAGTTTAAAATCGTATAAAAAACCAATTTTGCCTTATCAATCTCTTGAAACTTATATTGATGCGTATGCAAATTTTTACCAAAAAATCTTGGCTCAAGTTTAATTAAAATTTCTTAAGTTTTGTGAAAAAAAATATTTTTCTCATTCTCGTTTTGTTTCTCATTTTTTCTTGTAAAAAAGAAACAAATATCGGCTATGACGTTCTTCCCGATTCAGACAGTGTAAAAGTATCCGTTTTTGGTAAAAGTCATTTATTCTCATACACTTACAAAACCGATTCTGTCGAAAGCAGCGGAGGAACACTCGCATTAATCGGAAGTTACAAAGACCCAATCTTTGGAAAAGCAAAGTCAGAATTTGTTACTCAATTAGTTACTCCTTACCTCTCCACTTGGGGCGACAGCGTAGTTATTGACTCAATATATTTGTATCTTCGTTACGACACAACTTACACTTTTTACGGCAATTCCACAGTTCCACAGACCATCTCGATTCACGAGGTAACAACCGATTTGAAGGATACAAATTATTTCTCAAATTATTCAATGGCGGGACGTTACGAAACGCAGGCATTGACAACACACAATTATCTGGCTTCGGTGCGAGATAGTTTGCTGCGAATCAAACTTCCGGACTCTTTTGCAGAGAAAATTATTTCTATTCCGACTGATTCGCTGCGAGAACAAAGTTCTTTTCGCAGATATATCAAAGGATTTTATTTTAAAACAGAATTTCAAGACGCAGCAATTGTTTATTTTAACTTGGCATCCGAACATTCCGTTGTGAGATTATATTATCACGCAAGCGGTTTTCGAAAAAGAGAAGTCGATTTTATTTTGTATTATCAATACAATAAACATTTTAACTTATTTTCCCACGATTTTTCCACCGCAGTTTTTGGAAATCAATTGCAAAATCCCGAAAGTCAAGAAGATTCATTGGTCTATGTGCAGTCAATGTGTGGTGTGCGGACAAAAATTAAAATCGACTCGGCAATTATTTCTGAATTAAAAAGTTTGGGAAACATAACGATAAACAAAGCAGAATTGCGTATACAAGTTTTCGATGAACTTTCTGCTCGCACCTATCCCATTCCGCCAACTTTAATGTTATTGAGAATTGATAAAAAAAATAACGACATTGACTTACTTTCTGAATACAACAACGGCAAT
This sequence comes from Rikenella microfusus, assembly GCA_020719385.1. Taxonomy (GTDB): domain Bacteria; phylum Bacteroidota; class Bacteroidia; order Bacteroidales; family DYQK01; genus DYQK01. The sequence continues at coordinate 5,495 of DYQK01000105.1, forward strand.
TCTTATCTTGACGAAGGTTTTGACAGCAAGTATGTCTATAAATTTAATATTGCGAGATATTTGCAAGCCTTAATTAGCGGCAAAATCGAAAATGACGGACTATTTTTAGTTTCAACTTACGCAAGAATCAGTGCTTCGAGAACCATTTTGCGAGGCGGCAAAAATTCAGACGGAATGAAGTTGGTTATCACTTACACGAAATATTAATTTTTTTCTAAAAATCGAAAATTATGTGTGGAATTGTTGGTTATATAGGTTATCGTCAAGCGTATCCATTGCTAATCAATGGTTTAAAACGTTTAGAATATCGCGGTTATGACTCGGCGGGAGTGGCTTTGCTGTTGAATAACGAAACTTTTGTCTATAAACGCAAAGGAAAAGTTAGCGAATTAGAGGAATTTGTTGAGGGAAATCCAACCTTCGGCACTGTCGGAATGGGACACACGCGTTGGGCAACACACGGCGAGCCAAACGACACAAATGCTCATCCGCATATTTCTGAAAAAGGTCATTTTATTTTAATTCACAACGGAATAATTGAGAATTATTCGCTTCTCAAAGAGATGCTTCGCAGAAAAGGCGTTTCTTTTCAAAGCGAAACAGACACAGAGGTGTTAGTAAATTTAATCGAATATGTTTATCTCAACGGCAAAGTTGATGCCGAAACGGCAGTTTTGTATGCGTTGAACAAAGTTGTTGGTGCGTATGGCGTTGTGATTTTGTGCCGCAACGAACCAAATCAGTTAATTGCCGCAAGAAAAGGAAGTCCCTTAGTCATTGGAATTGGCAAACAGGAATACTTCGTTGCCTCAGACGCAACACCGATTATTGAACACACAAACAGCGTCATTTATCTCAACAATGATAACGTTGCCATTATTCGCAAAAATGAATTAATTTTAAAAACGCTTGAAAACCAAATTTTGATTCCTCAAATACAAACTCTTTCGATGGAAATTGAGGAAATTGAGAAAAACGGTTACGAGCATTTTATGTTGAAAGAGATTTTCGAACAGCCACGTTCAATAAGAGATACTTTTCGCGGAAGAATTGCGGTTAATCTTTCTGATATTCGTCTCGGCGGACTCTTAGACGTAATGCCGAAAATTTTACAGGCAAAACGAATCATTATTGTTGCCTGCGGCACCTCTTGGCACGCAGGGTTAGTCGGTGAATATCTTTTCGAAGAATTAGCAAGAATTCCTGTTGAAGTTGAATATGCTTCAGAATTTCGTTACAGAAATCCTATTTTAGACAAAAATGACGTTATTATTGCGATAAGTCAAAGCGGCGAAACCGCAGACACCTTAGCCGCCATTAGTCTTGCCAAAGAATCAGGCTGTTTAGTTTTGGGAATTTGTAACGTTGTTGGTTCAAGTATTCCGCGCGAAACTCACGCGGGCGTCTACACACATGCAGGACCAGAAATTGGAGTCGCATCAACAAAGGCTTTTACCGCTCAGGTAACAGTTTTGAGTATGATGGCAATGGTTCTCGGAATCAAAAAAGGAACTCTCGCAAAAGAGAAATATCTCCATCTAATCAAAGAATTAACTTTGATCCCTGAAAAAATAGAGAAAATCTTAACATTAAACGCTGAATTTAAAAATTTGGCAGAGAAATATAAAAATGTGAGTAATTTTTTATATCTCGGAAGGGGATATTGTTTTCCTGTTGCGTTAGAGGGTGCGTTAAAATTGAAAGAAATTTCCTACATTCACGCCGAGGGTTATCCCGCTGCGGAGATGAAACATGGACCAATTGCGTTAATTGACAAAAACATGCCTGTCGTTGTTATCGCAACGAAGGACAAATCTTATGATAAAATTGTCAATAACATTCAGGAAATTAAGGCAAGAAATGGTATTGTTATTGCGGTAGTTACCGAAGGTGACACAACAATTCGCTCGATGGCAAATTATGTTTTAGAAGTTCCTGATGCGGAAGAGGTTTTATACGCAATTTTAACCGTTATTCCGTTGCAACTTTTGTCTTATCATATTGCGGTTTTGCGTGGTTGTAATGTTGACCAGCCGCGAAATTTGGCAAAATCGGTTACTGTGGAATAAAATTTTTGTTTTTTTCAATGAAATTTCTCAATATTTTCTCGAAATATTGAGAAATTTTATTCTTTTTTGATAAAAACTACTCCCTTTTTCTTAAATTTATTCGCTATTGGACTTAACATTCCCTCGTGTTTTCCGATGACAAGACAACCATTTTGATTCAAATTTTCATAAAAAAACTCGAAAAGTCGATTTTGTAAATTGTGATTAAAATAAATTAACACATTTCTGCACATAATGATGTCAAAATGTCGGTCAAAAATATTTCTGTCCTTCACCAGGTCGTGTTTCAAAAAAATAGTTTTTTTGCGGAGAAAAGGTTTAACGCGAATAGTGTAATCAACTTTTTCGACGGTGAAATATTTTGTGTAAGGAATATCGTTAAATTCATCGTAATTATACGGATTTTCCTTTATGACCTTGTTGTAATTGTCAATGTATTCTGAAATGGCTCGATATTTATAAATTCCTTTATCAGCCACGTCAAGTACGTCAGAGTTGATGTCTGTTGCGATGAGATGAGCTCTGTCAAAGAGATTCATCTCGTTGAGGAGGATTAGCATTGAATAAACTTCTTGTCCTGTGGAACAACCTGCGTGCCAAATATTGATGACAGGTAAATCTTGAAACTTGGGAAGTACTTGATATTTAAGTATTTGCCACGTTTCAGGGTCGCGAAAAAGTTCGGTCGTGTTGACGGTAATATCCTTGACAATCTGCTCTAAATATTCAGGATGATTCTTGATTTTTAGAATCAGTTGGTTGATATCCATATGATTATCAACGAGAATTTTCTCGATACGCCGATAGAATGATTTTTCAGTATATTCGCTAAAATCATAGCCTGAGACAGATTTCATTGCCTCGATAAAAGTCAATATGTCTTGATTAGATAATTCCATAGGAACAGTTGTGGTATAACCTACAAAAGATAACCATTTTTTAAAAAAATTAATAATTTTTTCTCGCAAAGTTTTAATTCATAAAGTTTTGAAAATAAACTCATTACGAAAAATTCTCTCGAATTTTTGCGTTGCTAAGGTAGAAATTTTTTTTCAAAAAATATACTTTTTAGAAAAAAATTTGTTGTTTTTTTGAGAATATTTTTGGGACAAAGATAAAATAAATATCTAAATTTCAAAAACAATTTGAAAATATTTTTTATTTTTTTTTATTAACGTTTAAAATGGCAATAATTTTGAGAAAAAAATTTTTTGAAATATTTTTTGAAAAAAATTTTTTATTTTTATAAAAAATTTTTACTTTTGCGGTTCAAAATTTAATGATTTTGTTTTTTAAACTCAAAATATTTTTCAATGAAAAACAAAAAATATGTTTATTACTTCGGCAACGGCAAAGCAGAAGGAAGAGCCGATATGAAAAATCTCTTAGGCGGCAAAGGAGCTAATCTCGCTGAGATGGCAAACATTGGTTTGCCCGTTCCCGCAGGATTCACCATTACCACCGAGGTTTGTACTGCTTATTATGACAATAACAAGCAATATCCCGAACCTTTGCATTCGCAGGTTCTCAAGTCTTTGAAAAAAGTCGAGAAAGAAATCGGAGCAAAATTCGGTGATAAAAATAATCCGTTATTGGTTTCTGTTCGTTCAGGAGCAAGAGCGTCAATGCCTGGAATGATGGAGACTGTCTTAAATGTCGGACTTAATGACATCACACGCGAGGGTTTAATTCAAAAAACAGGAAATCCTCGTTTCGTTTACGATTCACAACGCCGTTTGATTCAAATGTATTCTGATGTTGTGATGGAAAAAGCAGCAGGAATTGAACCTGAAGAAGGCAAAGGTGTTCGTCAACAATTGGAACACGAACTTGCAAAAATGAAACGCGAACGAGGTTACAAACTTGACACCGAACTTACCGCAGACGATTTGAAAGAATTAATCGTTATTTACAAAAATAAAGTTCAAGAAATTCTCGGCAAACCTTTTCCTGAGGACGCAATGGAACAACTTTGGGGCGCTGTGGGTGCTGTTTTTCAAAGTTGGAACGGCAGAAGAGCCATTTCTTACCGAGATAAAGAACGTATTCCAGAATCTTGGGGAACAGCCGTGAACGTTCAAGCAATGGTATTCGGAAATATGGGAGATAGTTCAGCAACAGGCGTTGGTTTTACGAGAAATCCTGCAACAGGAGACAATTATTTTTATGGCGAATGGCTTGTCAATGCACAAGGCGAGGATGTTGTCGCAGGAATTCGTACTCCGAATCCGATTAACGAAGTAGGAAAATCGGAATATAACCGTCATCTTGCGTCTCTCGAAACTGCAATGCCTGAGGTTTATCTGGAATTAAATGCGATTCAGCAAAAACTTGAGAAACATTATCACGATATGTTGGACATAGAATTTACCATTCAAGATGGGAAATTATATATGTTGCAATGTCGCGTGGGAAAACGTAACGGTCAAGCAGCGGTGAAAATGGCTCTTGATATGTTGGAAAGTGGGATAATCTCTGAAAAAGATGCAATTTTGCGAGTTCAACCTTCGCAATTACAAGAACTTCTTTTCCCAATATTAGACCCAAAAGCTGAAGCTGCTGCAAAGATTTTAGTAAAAGGTTTACCTGCTGGTCCCGGCGGTGCTGTCGGTCAAGTAGTTTTCTCGGCTAATGACGCTGTTGAATGGAAAAAACAGGGTAAAAAAGTGATTCTCGTAAGAGAAGAAACAAATCCCGAAGACATCGAAGGAATGCATGCTGCTCAGGCGATTTTAACGGCACGCGGTGGAATGACCTCTCACGCAGCTCTTGTGGCAAGAGGTTGGGGAAAATGTTGTATTGTCGGTGCGGCAGGAATCAAAATTAATATGGAATCTCGCACTTTCGAAGTTGCAGGCGAAGTAGTTAAAGAAGGCGATTTTCTGTCATTGAATGGAAGTATTGGTGTTGCGTATGTCGGCAAATTAGATACGAAAGAATCGGCAGAGAATCCTGATTTTCTTCGTTTTATGGAAATTGTTGACAAATATCGCATTTTAAAAGTACGCACAAACGCAGATACTCCCAAAGATGCCGCAAAAGGTCGTTCCTTCGGAGCAGAAGGAATCGGACTTTTTCGCACAGAACATATGTTTTACGGCGAAAAATCAGAAGCACCTTTGTTCTGTTTGCGAAAAATGATTATTTCAAAAACTGAAGCAGAACGCAGAGCCGCTCTCAACGAATTATTTCCGTATGTCAAATCTGATGTCAAAGGAACTCTCGAAGCAATGGACGGTTTTCCCGTAACATTTCGCACATTAGACCCACCTTTGCACGAATTCGTTCCCGAAAGTCAAGAAGAAAGAGAAAAACTTGCGAAAAGTCTCAATATTTCTCTTGGAGAACTCAACAAAAGAGCCGATTCTTTACACGAATCAAATCCAATGATGGGACATCGCGGTGTGCGTCTCGGAATCACTTATCCCGAAATTACCGAAATGCAAATTCGAGCCATCTTCGAAGCAACCGCCGAATTATTACTTGAGGGCAAAAAACCGTTCCCCGAAATTATGATTCCCGTTACTTGCGTAGAAACCGAATTGGAACATCAATACAAAATTTTCGACACCGTTTATCCCGAAACCTGCCAAAAATTCGGTTTACAGGAAATTCCCCACTTAATCGGCACAATGATAGAGATTCCAAGAGCAGCGTTAGCCGCAGATAAAATCGCAAAATACGCAACTTTCTTCTCTTTTGGAACAAACGACTTAACGCAAATGACCTTTGGTTTCTCAAGAGATGACATCAGCACATTTTTGCCCGAATATTTGGAGAAAAAAATATTACCCGTTGACCCATTTCAACAAATCGACCGCGAAACTGTCGGCGAATTGATGAAAATTGCCTGCGAAAGAGGTAGAAAAACTCGTCCGAACATTAAACTCGGAATTTGCGGCGAACACGGCGGTGAACCATCGTCAGTAGAATTTTGCCACAAACTTGGTTTAACTTACGTAAGTTGTTCACCTTTCCGCGTTCCTATTGCAAGACTTGCCGCAGCGCAAGCCGCAATTAAAGAATCGAAATAATTTTTTCGAAAATAAAAAATCTCTTTTTGAGAAATATTCTCGAAAAGAGGTTTTTTTTTATAAATTTTTGTTTATTTTTTAAAACCATAAAAACGAACTTATTTAGACAAAACCAACCGAAAGCCGCAGCAACCCCGAAAACTTATTTTTTCTTTGTTAAATCACTGACATTCCAAATTTTAATAGTGTTGTCCCCGCTTCCTGATGCAATATATTTTCCATCAGGGGAGAAACAAACAGAATAAACAGATTCTGT
>DYQK01000222.1 GCA_020719385.1 Rikenella microfusus
TTGAAAATGAAGCAATTAAAAAAAAGAGTAGAACGTTAATATAATGATTTTTATTCCTAAAAATGAATTTATATACTCGAAAACAAAATTGGAAATTTGGTTTATTTCTCGGTGCCGTTATGATTGGAATCGGAATGCTTGCTTATACGCAAGGTTTAATCGATAAACTTTCTGTCGAAGAACGAAAACGCATTGAACTTTGGGCACAAGCAGCAAAGGAAATTGAAAATGTCGATTTAAACAGCTCTATAAGTTTAGTCGTTTACAAAATTTTGCAGGAAAACAGAAATATTCCTGTCATTCTCACGGATGAAAATCACCGAATTATTACTTCTGCGAATCTGGATTCTACGAAAGTGAACGATTCTATCTATTTGCATGAAACTCTCGAAAAAATGAAGTCAAGACATCCGCCGATAGAATTGGTTTACTCGGAAAATTCTAAAAATTATATCTATTATGAAGATTCTCATTTGTTAAAAGAATTATTTTGGTATCCGTTTATACAAATAAGTATAACGGTACTTTTTATCTTTATTTCATATTTTGCTTTTAGCAGCACTCGTCGCGCTGAACAGAATCAAGTTTGGGTCGGAATGGCGAAGGAAACGGCACATCAATTAGGTACTCCGATTTCATCCTTGGTTGCGTTAGTTGAATTGTTAAAAATGCAGGAAGACAATTTTTCGATGGCAGTTGAGGTAGAAAAAGACGTTAAACGTTTGCAAACTATCACGGAGCGATTTTCGAAAATTGGGTCAACACCTGAATTTGCCCCTGCAAATATTATTGACGTTTTGATTAACGCAACAGATTATTTGCGAGCAAGAACTTCGAGTCGAATTACGTATCATCAATATTTTCGAAGCGATAATAAAATTTTGATAATGTTAAATATGCCTTTGTTTGAGTGGGTTATTGAAAATTTGTGGCGAAATGCTGTTGATGCAATGGTCGGTTTCGGTGTTATTGACATTTCAGTTAGCGAACAACATCCGTTTATTTTCATCGATTTCAAAGATACGGGTAAAGGAATTTCAAAATCGAAGTTCAATACGGTTTTTAAACCAGGTTATACAACGAAAAAACGCGGTTGGGGTTTAGGCTTGTCGCTTGCAAAACGGATTATTGAGTCTTATCACAAAGGAAAAATTTTTATCAAAAATTCAGAACACAATTTAGGAACAACTTTTCGAATTGTTTTGAAAAAAATTGAGAAATAAAAATTATAATTTTTTTATGAAAACTATTGTTCTCACGGGACCCGAATCTACAGGGAAAAGTACGCTTTGCAAACAATTATCGGAATATTTTAACGTACCTTTTTTGCCCGAATTTGCTCGAACTTATCTCGAAAATCTTAAACGTCCTTACATTTTTGAAGATTTGGAATATATTGCTGCTCAACAAATTTATCTCGAAAAATTGTTTTTGGCAGAAAATCAGAAAATGTTGTTTATTGATACAGACTTGATTATCACAAAGATATGGTTTTGTGAGGTGTATGGTTGTTGTCCGATTTGGCTGCACAAGGCAATAATTGAAAATGAACATTCTTTGTATCTGCTTTGTTTTCCCGATATTGAATGGATTCCTGATTCGGTTCGAGAAAACGGAGGAAAGAATCGAATACGTTTACTCGAAATGTACCAAAAAGAATATGAATTTTATAATTTTTCGTACAAAATTCTCAAAGGTAAAAACGAAAAACGTTTCGAAAATGCGTTAAATTTTGTTAAAAATTTACGCTAAGCGTTTTACATAAACAACTTTGTCGTCATTTTCGTCATAAAAATCTTTGATTTGTGCTTCTTTGTCAAAGAAATTTTTTTCATAAAACTCTCTTGTTGGGAGATATTGCGGTTTTGAGGAAGTTTCTGCGTAAACATTTTTCCCCTCTCTCTCTTTTATGCAGCGATAAGTTTCGGAAAGAAGTTTTTTGCCGATTCCTTGTCCGCGAAAAGAATTGTGCGTGACAATCCAATATAAATCGTAACTGCTTTTGGTGCAAGCAATGTGTCCGAAACAAGTATAGCCGACGGTTTTGCCGTCAATTTCTGCGAAAACGAATTCATAACCGCTTTCGATTCCTTTGTTAAGTCTTTCCTGAATTAATTCGACAGCCACTTCGACTTCGTAATTATGGAAAAAACCTGTTGACTCAACGATTTCTCGTATGTTTAAAATATCCTCTTTTCGAGGTTCGGTGCGAAAAATAAGATTCATTTTTATATTTTGTTAAAGTTTCTCAATAACTTCGCGAGAAAGTCCTGTGCATTCTGAAATTGTCTCAAGAGGAATGCCTTTTTGCTTCATTTTTTTTGCCGTTTCAATTTTTCCTTCGATTAAACCTTTTTGCTTGCCCTCGACTAATCCTTCTTTTTTCCATTTCTTCTCTGCAAATTCCATCACACAATCCATCTCGTTGTGTTCCAGCGCGCTCATCG
>DYQK01000106.1 GCA_020719385.1 Rikenella microfusus
ATTTTTTATTACATTTACGCAGTTTTACATTTTCCTCAATATCGAGAAAAGTACGAAAAAAACTTAAAACGAGATTATCCCAGAATTCCGTTTTACAAAGATTTCGAGAAATTCGAAAATTGGGGAAAACAATTAATGTATTTACACCTGAATTTTGAAAATGTTAGTCCTTATCCGTTGCTTTTAGAAACCGAAAATCACAAAGATTATCCGTTGCCGAAGTTAAAACGTGTTGATAATGAAATCGTTATTGACGACAATACGGTTTTGCGAGGTATTCCCTCTGTTGCTTGGGAATATAAACTTGGAAATCGAAGTGCGTTGGAATGGATTCTTTCGGAATACAAAGAGAAAAATATTTCTGACGAGACTTTGTCCGAGCAATTTGACAATTACAAATTTTCTGATTTTAAAACGAAAATTATTGAGTTGTTGAAAAAAGTTTGCACCGTTTCTGTAAAAACGATGGAAATTTTAGAGGAAATGGGAAAAGTTTAAAAAAATTTTTTATCTTTGCAAAAAAATTTTTAATCAAAAAATGAAAGTTATAAACGAAAAAGAAGCCGTTACCGCTATTGACAATTTGCCAAAAGTGCGTGACCGTTTGACAAATGAAATTCATAAAGCCGTTTTTGGGCAAAATGAGGTTATTGAACAAGTTTTAATTTCGTTGTTTAGCGGTGGGCATTGTCTCTTGGTTGGAGTTCCTGGTTTGGCAAAGACGTTGTTAGTGAACACTATTGCGAAGGCGTTGGGTTTAAAATATAAACGGATTCAATTTACTCCCGATTTGATGCCGTCAGACATTATTGGCAGCGAGATTTTAGATGAAAATCGTCAATTTAAGTTTATCAGAGGTCCCATTTTTGCGAATATCATTCTTGCTGACGAGATAAATCGTACTCCGCCGAAGACTCAAGCCGCACTTTTAGAGGCAATGCAGGAGAAGACCGTTACGGTTTCGGGAAACCAATATGCGTTAGAAGAGCCATTTTACGTTTTAGCAACGCAAAATCCGATAGAGCAAGAAGGAACTTATCCGTTGCCTGAGGCACAATTAGACCGTTTTATGTTTAACATTTGGCTGGATTATCCGAAGTTTGTTGATGAGTTAACTATCGCAAAAACCACGACTTCCGATTCAGAATCGAATGTTGAGTGTGTTGTTTCGAGAGAGGAAATTTTGTTTTACCAAAAATTAGTGCGAAAAGTACCGATAAACGACAATGTTATAGAATTTGCAGTGCGTTTAGCGGCAAAAACCCGCCCAAACACGGTTACTGCTCATCCTTTTGCGAATCAATATTTGAACTGGGGTGCGGGACCAAGAGCTTCGCAATATTTGATTCTCGGTGCAAAGACTCACGCAATATTGAAGGGGAAATATTCTCCCGATGAGGAAGATGTGCGAGCAGTTGCTACTCCAATTTTGAGACACAGAATCATAAAAAATTACAAAGCAGAGGCTGAAAGTATTCCTGTGGAAAAAATTATTGATGAATTGCTGAAGTAATTTTATTTTAAACCCTGTCAGATTTTTTTGAATTCTGACAGGTTAGTTTTTATTTCTCATTTTTCTCGAAAAGAATTTCATAATCTTTTTTCTTGCCTTTTTCAGCCCAATCTTGCGGAATAATTTGCCAATTTTTCAACGAAGTAGGAACGTAAGTTTGCTTTTTCTCAAGCCATTTCATTAAATAAAAACGAATATCTTTCTCTGTCGATTTTAAAATTCGTTTTGCCAAATTTTTATGCGGGATTTTTGCCCCATCAGTCAAAAGATTTCCTCCTCCGTTTCCTTGATAAGAATTTATCGCAACTCGATATTTTTCTGTTAAATCGAAAGGTTTACCGTTTTGTAACGTTTTGATATTCACTCTTTTACCAAAAGATTGTCGCACATCTATTTCATAAATAATTCCTGCGGCAGACGAGAAATTGTAAAATTGAGAGAATAAACGCATTTTGTCATCTTTTTTGAAACGCAACAAATTATCGTTGGGCGAGGACATTTGATTAAACCACAAAGAGACAGAAAATTCCAAATAATTTTTAATTTCTTGCCCCGAAAGTTCCATTGTGTAAAGCAAATTTTCATATTTGTAAAGTTTGAATAAGTCGCGGACAAAGATTTGCCCTTTGTTAATTTGCGAATCATAAGACAACGGCGTTGCGAGAGAAATATCGGCTGCGGTTAGGTCGAGTTGCAGTTGATGAATCAAATCTACAAACGCAGAAGGTCCAAAGAGAGACTCTCGCGAGGTAACGGTTTCTGAAAAAACGCAAACAGGTTTCTCTACATATTTTTTTATCAACGAGAAAGGATACTCAAAACGTTTTAAAAAACCTTCGTCAGGTTTTAATGTTGAAACATTGACCAAGTTTCCTGAAATAATTTTTTCATATTTTTGTTCTTTCTCATTGAAAATCAACTCAATAGAGACAACACCTAACTCTTTTGCCGAATAACTTGGGTCTAACAATAAAACTTCTTTGCCCGATGCATTTTTTATTTTTTGACAAATTTTTTGATGGTCGTGTCCAGCGATAATTACGTCAAAACCTTCAACTCTTTCCGCAACAATTTTCGCTGCGTTTTCATTATTCAACGAGTCGGCAGTTTGGTTATAATAATTGTAATCAACTCCTGAGTGAAAAAGTCCAATTAAAATATCTGGATTTTCTTTTTCCTGAATAATTTTTTGCCATTTTTTTGCAGAAATGACAATGTCTTCAAACTTCATTCCTGCCCAAAGATTTTGCGGCAACCAATTCGGCACAGCAGGCGTAATCATTCCGAGAATGGCAATTTTTATTCCTCGGCGTTTAATTATCGTATATGGTTGAAAATAAGGCTTTTTCGAAAGCGTATCAATAATATTCGCTGCGAGCCAAGGAAAATGAAGTTCTTTTTTGAGTTTATCGTACACTGAATGTCCTGCCTCGATGTCGTGATTTCCAACAGAAGCGGCATCATATTTCATATAATTCATTACCTCGGAGCAAATATGTTTCGCATTCGGATTTTCGAAATTATAGAAATAAACTATTGGTTGCCCCTGCAAAAAATCGCCGTTGTCGAGAAAAATGACTTCTTGCGAGGAATTTTTGCGTTCTTCTTTCACAAAAGAATATACCTGCGACAAGGAATTGGTTGTTGATGCATCAAGAATAAAATCGTAAGGCAAAATTGCTCCGTGAACGTCTGTTGTTGCTATAAGTTTGATAATCAACTTATTAGGTCGCTGTGAATTACAAGATTTCAACACTGTCATCGAGAAAAAGAAAAGAAAAAGTGAAAAAATGATATTTTTCATTTCGATATTTTTAAAAAATTGAACAAAATGAATCAAGCAAAAATAAATATTTTTTTTCGAAAAAACAAAAATTTTCTCGAAAAAATAAAAAACTTGTTAAATTTTAAAAAAAATAATTATTTTTGTGTTTTGTTTAATTATTGAAAATTTTATGAACGAAATATCAAAAATGCCGATTTTAGTTGCAACAGATTTCGGCACACAAGCAATGGTTGCGTTGGAATATGCGGTTTCACTGGCAGAAATATCAAAAGATGAAATTATTTTGCTGCACACAGCAGAGGAAAATAATTTTTTAATGAAATTTTTTGAGTCAGACTACGACAAGACGCAAGCCGAACATAAAATTCGCACACTTTTCGAGCCGCTTATCGCAAAATATCCTTCTGTAAAAATTTCTTCTCGTATCGAGTACGGCAAACCTTACGAAAAAATTGTCGAAGTGGCAGAAGAAATTAAACCGCGTTTTATTGTGATGGGGAAAACTGAAACTTCTACGTTGAAAAAATTCTTTCTTGGTTCGAATGCGTTGCACGTTATTGAAGCATCGAAGTTTCCTGTCATAACAATTAAGGGGCAACATTCGCTTGAGGAGTATCGCAATTTGGAAAATGAAATTATTTTACCTCTTGACCTTGGGAAAAAAGTCAATGAACAAATCGGAGCCGCAATAGAATACGCAAAATTATTTCATTTCAAAGTGAAAATTGTGAGTGTTTTAACTTCGAATAGCGTTGGCGAGGAAGTTCAATGGCTGACAAAGTTAAATAAAGCAAAAAAACTTATCGAAGAAGCAAATGTTGAGTGCGACTCGCAGTTGATAAAAAATGACGATTTGCCGATTCATAAAATTGTTATTGACTTTGCGAATCAGGAAAAATCGCGTTTAATTATCACTATGACGCAACAAGAAAACAACTTTGAGGATTTTTTCATCGGTTCAACGGCACAGGCGTTAATTTGCAATTCCGAAATTCCAATTCTGAGCGTTGTTCCGTGGAATATTGAGGACACAACTTCTGTTTTTAAACCGCTTTACGACCCAATGGGCATTTTGTAAAATGTTTTCGCAAAAATATTTCTGTCAGATTTTTTGAATCTGACAGAAATTTCTAAAATTAATATTGCAATTTCACAACTGAAATTCCTGCACCGCCGAGTTCAATTTTTTCATCTCGAATAGACGCAACAACATTGACTGTGTGGAGATAATCGCGAATAATTTTTCGCAAAATTCCGTCACCTTTTCCGTGCAAAATGCGGACTTCCGTAGCAGAAACCATTATTGCCTCATCAATATATTCCATCACTCGTTGCAAAGCCTCGTCTGCACGTTTTCCGCGAAGGTCAAGCCCAAAAATAAACTCATTTTTTCGCTTAGAAATTTCCTGTTCGATGCGATTTATTGAAATATTTGGTCGATTTTGCTTGCGAACTTCATTATTGCTGATTTTTTCGACTTCATCTTTTTTCACAGAAGTTCGCATAAAACCAAGCGAAACAACTAAGATATTCTCTTTTATTTCCAAAACCTCTGCCACGGCATCTTGCTTCAATAACTTAACTTTATCGCCGATATGTATTTGATTATCAACATCTTCGAATTTTTCTTCTTCAGAAATATTTTGCTCATCGACAAATTGAGAATTGTGAGATTTAAACTTTCGTTTGCGATTTCGTTTAATTTTTTCCTTCACTCTTTCCTCGACAAACTCTTGTTTTTCAACGACTTGCGTTTTAAATTCTTCTAAATCTTTGCGAATCTCGGCAGTTTTTTCCTTCTCCGCATTACATTTTTTAATTTCGAAAATAGTGTTTTCGATTTTTTTATTCACCGAATCGAGAATTTCCTGCGACTGCAAACGCGTTTTTTCAATAATTTCTTTGCGTTGCTTGAGTAAAATTTCTTTTTCTTTTTTAAAATTCTCAATATTTATTTCCAACTCGCTGCGAAGTTTTGCGATAATTTTTTGCTGCTCGACAACCTCGCGTTTTGCCTCTTCCAAATCTCGAATTTGCTTTTCAAAATTAATATGCTCTTTGCCAATTTTTTCGATTGATTTGTTCAAAATTTGTTCAGAAAGTCCAATTTTTCGGGCTATTTCCAACGCAAAAGAACTTCCAGGAACGCCGACTCGCAACTCGAAAAACGGCTCTAATTTCACATTATTGAACAACATTGCCCCATTTTCGATTCCGCTGTTTTCAGAAGCAAAATGTTTTAAATTGGTGTAATGAGTCGTGATTACTCCCTTGATTTTCAAAGAGTTAAGAGAAAATAAAATCGATTCAGCAATTGCACCGCCCAACATTGGTTCTGTGCCTGCACCGAATTCGTCAATTAAAATTAACGTTTTCTCGTTGGAATTTTCAACGAAAAATTTCATATTTCGCAAATGCGAACTGTATGTACTCAAGTCATTTTCAATGGATTGCTCGTCGCCGATGTCGATGAATAATTTTTCAAAAATGCCGATTTCTGAATTTTCGCTTGCAGGAATCAATAGTCCACATTGAACGAAATATTGTAAAAGTCCTACGGTTTTTAAACAAACAGATTTTCCACCTGCGTTTGGTCCCGAAATTAATATAACTCTTTGATTTTCATTGATTTCTATATCTAATGGAACAACTTTTTCCCCCTCTCTTCGCAGCGAAAGAAACAACAACGGATGTTTCGCTAAACGCAAATCAATTTTTGGGTGCGGCGATAAATTGGGTTTAACTGCTTGAATATCAATAGAAAACAATGCTTTTGCCCGAATAAAATCTATCGCTGCTAAAAAATCATAATTATTTAAAATTTCAGTTAAATATGGACGAAGAGAATCGGCAAAATGAAGCAAAATTTGCAAGATTTCTCTACGCTCCTCAAATTCTAACTCGCGAAGTTCATTATTTAACTCAATACTTTCAAGCGGCTCGATGTACGAGGTTTTGCCCGTTGCAGATTCATCGTAAACTATTCCCTTGATTTTCCGTTTATTAGTCGCAGAAACAGGAATCAACGCTTTGCCATCGCGAATAGTTAAGGTGCAATCTTCCTCAACAACGCCTTGCGATTTTGCCTGCGAGAGAAGATGATGCATAATTTTCGATATTGCGTTTTTCTTTTCCTGCATTTTTTTGCGAATTTGTTGCAAACTTGGAGACGCAGAATCCTTGATTTCGCCGTGTTTGTTCAAAATTTTATCAATAGAATCAACAATAAACGGGAAAATGATTACGTCTGAAGTCAATTTTCGCAAATACGGATATTCATCGTCTTTTTTTGTCTTAAAAAAACGCAAAATCGCCTTAATTGTGTCCAAACTTCTACGTAAATCAAAGATTTCTGAAACTTCGAGATAAGTGCCTTCGATGTGAATTTTTTTCAACGCAATACGAATGTCGATAAAATAATCGGTGGGAAAAGAATCTTCAAAAAGACAAATTTGTTTAAATTCGGCAGTTTGAAACAGGGCAGTCTCAATTTCTGCGAAAGAAAAAGAAATAGTTAAATCATCAATTTTTTGT
Organism: Rikenella microfusus; assembly: GCA_020719385.1. Classification (GTDB taxonomy): domain Bacteria; phylum Bacteroidota; class Bacteroidia; order Bacteroidales; family DYQK01; genus DYQK01. The sequence continues at coordinate 6,834 of DYQK01000106.1, forward strand.
TTACCTAAATCACTGAGACAAAAATTTTTCAAAAACTCTCTAATTTTGTCAAAACCAATTTTTTTCTCAAAATGGGCAGGATATAAATTCATTTTTTCAAAAATTTTAACATCGCAAAGATAAAAATTTTTTTCTTTTTATTAAAAAATTTGGAAAATAAAAAAAAAATATTCATTTTTGCAGAGAAATTTTTTTAAATTATTTTTTTGAATGATTCATTTTTTCAAACTCATTCGTTTACCTAACTTGTTGATAATCGCTCTTGTGCAGTATGTGATGCGATGGGGAATTATATTTCCGATACTAAAAGTTAACGACTTTGAATTGCAATTTGGCGAATTAAATTTTTTATTTCTCGTTTTATCAACCGTATTTCTCACTGCCGCAGGCTATATAATCAACGATTATTTCGATGCAAAAACCGACCTCATCAACAGACCCGACCAACTCGTTGTCGGCAGATATATCGAAAGACGCACTGCAATTATTTTGCACACAATTTTCTCTATTCTCGGAGTCGGACTCGGAATTTATATCTCTGTTTTCATCAAAATTTATCAACTTGCCATCGGTTATGTCTTAGCTTCGGGGCTGCTTTTTTATTACTCCTCAACTTATAAACGACAATTTTTAATTGGAAATTTTATTGCGGCATTATTGACCGCTACTATTCCGCTATTGACCGTTGTTTATGAAATTCCTTTGTTAAACGCAACTTACCGCAATTTTTTGTTGGAAAATAATACAAATTTTTATCAACTTTTCTTTTGGGTTTTGGGGTTCTCGTATTTTGCTTTTCTCACAACATTCCTTCACGAAATTGTGAAAGATATTCGAGATTATGAAGGAGATTCCGCGTTTGGGAGAAATAGTTTTCCAATTGTCATCGGCGTTTTCCCTACGAAAATTGTGATTTTTGTGATAAATATTTTAATGCTAACCTCGTTAGGTTTTGTTTATTTTCAATATTTAAAAGATTCTCTCTCGGCAATTTATTTGTCAATAGGTTTTCTCTTGCCGTTGATTTTATTTTCGTACAGAATTTTACGCGCAAATTCCAAATATGATTATCAATTTGCAAATTTTATTTTGAAAATTTTAATGTTTTTTGGAATCGGCTACGCAGGAGTAGTTTATTATACCTTAATTTACTCGTTTTAATTTTTCACTTTCGTTGCCATATCAGTGTTACCTGAAAACTCTATATTTTTGATGGAATAATTTTTATTCGCATCGCGGCTAACTGCGTCAAGCGACAAATTATATTTTCCTTTGAGAAACATTCCAAATTCCCAAGAATTTTTCATATCGAAAAAGCGGTAACCATTGCCTGTGAACGAAAATTCAATTTTCGAATAACCATTTTGCGGAATTGTTACGTCCCAAGAAACTTTTATTTCCTCAGAAATCTTAATATTCGCAATATTTTCCTTCACCGACTCAAGTAAATTTTCATTCACAACAGAAATTTTTATAAAACCTTGCGAAATTGAATCGACAGGAATAAAAATATCAAGATTGTTAGTCCATTTCTCACCAATTTTTAAACTTTTAACATTCACGAGAACTTATTAGAAATAATAAAACAAAAAACTTTTACAAAATTTTATTTTTTGTAAAAGTTTAGAAAAAAAAATATTTAGATTCTTATTTTTTTCCAGCACTTTGCGATAAGTTTTTCTGTTGAAAAATTTTTCAGAAATATTTTAATATTTTTCCAACATTTTATGAATTTCTAAAACTTGCGGAATAACTAAACTTTTCTCATCATTAAAAATAACGAAATGAGATAATTTTATTTTTTCATTCTCATTCCATTGATTTTCAATGCGTTGACGCACTTGTTGTTCAGAAACATTGTCCCGCAACTTCACTCTTTCGATTCGCAAAAATTCTGGTGCAGAAACCGCAATAATTTTGTCAACATATTTATAAATGCCGCTTTCGAAAAGAATTGCCGCCTCTATAATTACGTATTTTTTCGTTTCGAAATTTTTTGTCCAATTTTCGAAATCCTCTAAAACAGCAGGATGAACAATGTTATTGACTTGCTGAAGTGCCGTTTTATCGTTAAAAATTATCTCACTCAATTTTGTTTTATTAATTTCTTGCGAAGACAAAAAAATATCATTCCCAAAAAATTGTCGCATTTTTTCACGAACAGATTCATTTTTCTGAAAAATTTTTTTCGCCTCAGAATCTGCAAAATAAATTGGAACGTTAAACGTAGAAAAAATTCTTGCGACAGTCGATTTGCCACTTCCAATTCCACCTGTTAAACCAATTTTTAACATATTTTAACAAAATTTTCTATTCTCTTCGATAATATTTTGCGTCCTCAGAACGTCTGCGTTCAGATTCTTTAAACATTTGTTTCATTCGTTTGCGAACTGCAGGCGTTTGATTATTCAAAATCTTCTCCTCATAAATTTTGCGAAGTGCTTTTTCCTTCCGATAACGACGGTCATAAAGACGGTAATATTTTTTCCACTCCGACTGAGTTTGAAATTGATAACCGCCGTCTCCTTTTTTCAAAAGATCCTTCTCTTGCTGCGAAAAAGAATATTTCCGTTTAATTTTTTTAATTTTTTGCTTTTCTTTCGGGGTAAATCGCGGACCTTCAAGGGCTTGTTCTTCTTTTGCGTCTTCCATCAACTCTCTCGCCACAGAAGCAGAATCGTCATTTCCGCCATCTGAAAGCGAAGAACTTGTGCGACAAGACAGAAAAAAACCTGAAATTAAACAAAAAATTAAAATCAAATGTTGAATTCTCATTTTTTCGAAATTTGTTTGTCAATAAAATAAACTATTCCGCCAAGCAATACGGTTGCTAAACTTGCCAACGACTCAACGGGTCTGTCTTTGACTACGAAAAATAACATCCAACCTGTTACGCCCAAATAAATCAATGGCGTTACGGGATAACCTGTTGTTTTGTAAGGACGAGGTAATTCTGGAAATTTGTAACGAAGGACAAATACTCCAAAAACCGTTAAAAATGACGACAAAGACAAGGTAAAACCGATATAATAAACGACAGAATCGAATGTTGATGTGAAAATTAATATCAAAATAATGATGTATTGAAAAAAAATTGCTTTCGAAGGAACATCATTTTTATTTTTATAAGACAAAAACTTCAATAACTTCAAATCCTCGCCCATCACTTGCGTCACTCTTGGACCTGCCCAAACCATCGAACTTATCGCAGAAATTAAACCGATAGAAATTAATAAACCCATAATTATGCCGCCTGTATTTCCAAAAATGTGCGTTGCAGCGAGATAACCAACTTCAACTTTGCCCTCTATTTCGGAAATCGGAGTAGAATACAAAAAAACCGCATTTATCGGAACATACAAAAGTAAAACAATAAATGTTCCCAAAAACAAAGAACGAGGCAAATTGCGTTCAGGTTTTTCGATATCTCCGACAATGTATGCCGAGGCGTTCCAACCCGAATAAGCGTACATTACAAAAACCAACGAAATCGCAAAAGGAGCAGAAAACATTGCAGAAATACTCAAAGAATCAGGTAAAAATGAAATATTTTGTGGAATTGCCAACAGAAAACCAAAAAATATCAACACAATTATTAACGCAATTTTCAACGAAGTAAAAAACATTTGAAAAGAACTGACTTTTTTAACATTTAACAAATGCACTGCACTCACCAATGTTACCGCACTAATGCCGACAATTAATTTGAAAAAATTCTCTGATTCGGGCAAAATCCAACCAATATTGATGAAAACTTTTGACGAATAATTTCCCATTGCCATTGCGGCAGCGGCTATTGGGGCAGAAAAACCAACAACAATAGAAATCCATCCTGACAGAAAGCCCACGAAAGGGTGATAAATCCGAGATAACAAATGATATTCGCCGCCCGAACGAGGCATTGCTGCACCTAATTCCCCGTAAGCGAATGCTCCGCAAAGTGCTGCGATTCCACCTAAAAACCACAAAGCAAGAATTGTGAATCCTGATTTCAAACCCATAACTTGAAAACCAAGACTTGTAAAAACGCCTGTCCCGATAATATTTGCCGCAACGATGGCAGTTGCTGTATAAACTCCAATTTTAATTTTATTGTTCATATTCATTTTTTATGTTGAAAAATTGCATAAAATTAGTAAAGATAAAAAAGTTTTCAAAAAAAGATTATCTCTCTTGACAAAAAATGACAATTTTTTTATATTTAATTTTACTAAAAATCATTATATTAACGTTCTACTCTTTTTTTAATTGCTTCATTTTCAAGTATTTACTAAACTTGAAAAAACGAAAGTACATAAATATAAAAACATTTAAACGCTTTTTCGCAATTTACCGAAATCATTTTTTTTAATAATATTTTCCAAATGCTTAATTATCAATATTTTAACTTTTTTCATCGTTTTTTAAAAATTTCTGCAAATTTACGAAAAAAATTTTTTTTTGCAAATTTTTCAACCACTTTTTTCTGCTTTTAACATCTTTTTGCCTCTCGGAAATGTTAATATACGAAAATACGCTCGAAACTCATCAATAAACACATCTATTAACTCTTTTTTTTAACATCTGCTACATAGTTTTTCTTTGTTTTTTTACGTTTTTTCAATAACAATCTCATTTCCGATTCGATTTGTGCATTCCGAATTTTACCTCTTGAAACATCGTAAACTTGATGAAGCGGACAATTTAACTTGCCCGCAATTATCTTCGCATAGTCGTGTATGGTACTCTTCTTTTCCTTGATTTCCGCAAGTCTACCAATTCTGAATTAAGAGAAAATTTTGCAACTTTAAACAAAATTCTTTCGAAAAAATTGTAAAATTGTTGCAAAATTTAAAATTATTTTTATAACTTTGCAGCGATTTTGTGCAATATCTCCGTGCAAGAGTATTTTCGTATTGTTTTTCGAGATTATGCCCTTTCTGGTGGTTGGGTGTGTG
>DYQK01000223.1 GCA_020719385.1 Rikenella microfusus
TTTGCGTTTTTGCTGAATCCGCCGTATAAAAATACTGACGAAAACGAAATTAAACGTCAAGAAACAGATTCTGATTATCCTGTGCATCCTTCGATAATGGAAATTACAGGCGAAGACGCAGTGCGTGAGAAATATGTTGCGTTTTTGGGACAAATTTTTAACATTTGTAAACTTTTCCCGCAGTTAAAATCGTTGGTTTTAATTTTTACTCCGACTTCGTGGTTGATTCCGCGTGCTTCGTATCAAAGTTTTCGACAGATTTGGGACAAACATTTCAAATATATCGATGGTTTTTTCGTTACGAGTAATGAATTTTTTAAAATTTCGGGCAAATGGCCTGTTTGTTTTACGATTTGGGAATTTGATTTCGATGAAAATCGAACAAATCATATCGAATTGTATGATTATTCTTATGTTAAACTGAATGATTTAACTTTCGAATGGGAACAAAATGCAGAAAAGATTAATGAAATTTTAAATTCTGTATTGGTTTCGCATAAACAAATTACTTTTCAACATCAAAAAACCGATATTCGAGATTCGCTGCCGCGTTTAAAAGATGAAAAATTGTTAAAACAATATTGTTTTAAACGAAATCCGACAAAAATTGAATCCGAATCGACAAAAATTTACGGTGGTTTGCCTTTGAAGTGCGAAAAACGAGAAAATAAAAAAACTTACGGCATTTCAGACTCAAATTTTGTTGGTTTTATGGGAAATTGCGTTCCTGTGCGTGTGAAAACGCAAAATGATATTCGTTTTGCCGACAACAACGCTGCGAATCGCGTGTGGTTTTTGTTGCCGCCTGCGTTTTCGAGTATCAATTTCACAAAAATTCACAATGGCGCGCCCGACAAATATGGTTATTGTGCGTATAATTTGCCTTCTGCAAAATCGACTTTCGTTTGGTTTGCGATAACTAAAGTTTTAACGGGCAAATATCCGCTTTGGGCGAATCAATTAAATTTGTGGACGCCAAATATTAAACCTGAAACGGCAGAATATTTTTATTCGCTTTGTTTTGCGTTTGCGTTGGCAGAAAATCGATGCGTTGTAACGAAATTTGAAAAAAATAATCCTGTTGCGAATGCACCTGAAATTTTTGTTGATAATCCGCTTTCGCCGAGAAATAAAGAGAGTTTTTGGAATAAATTTTTAGACAAAGAAATTAAACTTGAACATCAACTTGCTTTCGATTTAGTGTTGAAAATCAAGGAGTTATACGAAATTTGGAGTTTAAATTATTGCAAAGGACAATTTTTATATAATGTTGGTCTGCACGACGAGCCTTATTTTAAATATTTTTCTTATCCCGATTTTCTGACTCCCGATTCGGGTTTAATTCAGATACGAAAATTTGCGGAGCAATGTGGTTCGCGAGATTTGGAATTGATTTTTAACGAAATCAACGAAAAAACGAAATTGGTGAAAAACGAAATTTATCGATTGTTAGTCGTTAATTATCAATATTTTGGTGAAAATGACATTCGCAATTCGTTGCCAAGTTTAGACGGAGAAAAGCCGCAACAACGGTATGATTTTATGCGAAATCCGACAAAAAATGAATTAGAATCAACAGAAATTTTTGGTGGTTTGCCCTTAAGAGATGAAAGACGAAATAATAAAATGACCCACGGAATTGCCGATTCAAATTTTATTGGTTTGATGGGAAATTGCGTTCCTGTGCGAATTATTCCCAAAAACGACATTCGTTTTGCCGACAACAATGCCGCAAATCGCGTGTGGTTTCGACTTTATACTGCAATGATGAGTATAAATTTGGCAATGTGTTTTAACGGTGCGGCAGATAATCGAAGTTATTGTGCGTATAATTTGCCTTCTGCAAAATCGACTTTCGTTTGGTTTGCGATAACTAAAGTTTTAACGGGCAAATATCCGCTTTGGGCGAATCAATTAAATTTGTGGACGCCAAATATTAAACCTGAAACGGCAGAATATTTTTATTCGCTTTGTTTTGCGTTTGCGTTGGCAGAAAATCGATGCGTTGTAACGAAATTTGAAAAAAATAATCCTGTTGCGAATGCACCTGAAATTTTTGTTGATAATCCGCTTTCGCCGAGAAATAAAGAGAGTTTTTGGAATAAATTTTTAGACAAAGAAATTAAACTTGAACATCAACTTGCTTTCGATTTAGTGTTGAAAATCAAGGAGTTATACGAAATTTGGAGTTTAAATTATTGCAAAGGACAATTTTTATATAATGTTGGTCTGCACGACGAGCCTTATTTTAAATATTTTTCTTATCCCGATTTTCTGACTCCCGATTCGGGTTTAATTCAGATACGAAAATTTGCGGAGCAATGTGGTTCGCGAGATTTGGAATTGATTTTTAACGAAATCAACGAAAAAACGAAATTGGTGAAAAACGAAATTTATCGATTGTTAGTCGTTGATATTCAATATTTT
>DYQK01000224.1 GCA_020719385.1 Rikenella microfusus
TTTCACGCGAACATCTCAAAAAATTACGTGAAAAAGCCGTTTAACATTCGAAAAAAAATATTCCATCGCTTTTCGGCAATGGAATATTTTTTTATTATCAGAAAATTTTACTTCACAACCACTTTTTGCGTTGTGATTCCTTGATACCTAAAAATTCTGTCAACTTTTTTTAAACGTTGACAGAGTTAAATTTTTATAAAAAAATTGTAAAATTTCTTTATTCCTTCACAATTTTTTGTGAAAAATTACCAATTTTTACAAAGTAAACACCGTTTGTCAAATTTTCAATATTGAACGTATTTTCAGAATGCGACAAAACTTTCGTTAAAATAACTTTTCCTGTAACATCAACAATTGAAACTGAAGTTTGTTTTGTTAAACCATTGATTTTCAACACATCTTTAGCAGGATTCGGCGAAACAGAAATATTCGAAATTTGCAAATTTTCGATTCCGACTAACGAAACTTTCACCGTTTTATATTCTTTATTGACAATTAAATCGAAAGTCAATTCCAAATCAGAAGCAGTAAACGGAATTTTCATAAACACTTCACCCGCTTTTGGTGCATACGCAGTTGCTAAACCGATGGCATATTTGTCAGATTTTATGTTTAACGCTTGAATCATATCGGAATTTAAAACCACAGGCTGTCCCAAAACGTTAAAATCTTTGTTGACAAAAACATTTAAACCAAATAAATCACCGTTGCTGCTGAATTCTAAATTGCCATTGTTGACAACAATATTCATTTCAGTTGAACCAATTTTTACAGATTTTTTCAAAAAATTCGAAATTTTTCCAATGGAATACTGCAAAATCAATGAAGCATCGTTGGCGGTAATGGTGTCATTAAAATCGACATCGGCTGTTAAACGGCGCCAAGCATTCCAAGGCAGCGGTGCAGTAAACATTGGGTCAATGCCCACAGAATAACGCAATGCCAAAGCAGCGTCAAAGGCTTGCACCGTGTCATTGTCGTCAATATCGCCGTAATGCAAAGGCAAAATCTCGAATGTTGTCCCGCTCGTCGGTGTAGAAATTACTTGATTTCCTGCCAAATCATTTCCTGTCGGAATAGTAACAGAAACTGTACCAAGTCCTGAAATGGTAGAAAAAGTAAACGTATAAATCGAATCAGAAACTTTTGTTAAGTCATTTGCTGCAAGAGTTACTGCACCCGACAAGGAAATTTGCGGAACAGGAATATCTGCCATTACTTCGCTAAAAGTGGCAGTTATCAACAAATTTTCACCCCAACGAACAGAATTTTTTGAGTAAGTTAAAGCAACAGACGGCGGAGTAACATCTCCTGTAATTGTAACCGTGCCATTGCTAACACTCGAAACAGAAAAAGTATTATACAGGAAACCCGAAATGGTTGGCGTTGTTGTGCCGACAGTTTTTGCTCTGAATTGCAATTTGAGAATGTCGCCCGCACCCGTGAGAAAACTTGACGAAATATAACCAATTTGTAAATGTCCTGCGGTGCTGCTGTTGACATCCGCTGTGCCACCTTCAGCAATAGTGCCGACCAACGATTTGCCAAGATATTCCAACATTGCCGTATCATAATCGAAAGTAAATTGATACGAAACAATACTGTCATTGGCAGTTAATTCTGTGGTATTGACAGGAATTTCGAAAATACTATCAGGCAGAAGAGATTGCGAAGGAGTAGAAATATCTGCATTTACTTCGGGAACAGTACTAATAATTGCTTCCCAATCACCTAGCACACTATGATCAGAATGAAAATAAAAAGTCAAAGCACCAGTTGAGTGAGAAGAAGTTAAAATGGGAGGCAAATTACTACCACGAAATTCTCCTAACAGGGGAAAACTCGCATCTGGACCATTATAGACTAACAAATAATCACAACATTCTTCTACCCAAAATGAGAGAAATTGAAATACCATCCTTTCTCCTGCAACAGATGGATAAAATGTCATTGTGTAATTTTCATTATTTTGATATGTTCCTGTTGTACGCAGCGATTTTTGAAATTGTTTTGTGATACATAAAAAAACAGGGTTTAAAATTGAACATTAAAAAATTTGAAAAAAATTGAAAATAAAAAAGATTTCTTTTTATATAAGAGTGATAAAAAACCGAAATTCCATAAAAGTTTTCGAAAAAATGAAAATATTTTTTCAAAAAGAAAATATACGAAAAAAAGAATGTGAACCTTTGCATAAATTTTCAATTTTCAGCAGGTACGACCAAGCACCCTTATGGAATTGAAAAAAAGCAAAGGAACACACTTTTGCAAGTGCGTTCTCTCAACTTCAGTTTCTTTCCATAGTCAAAAATTTGGTCGTTTTGCTGAAAGAGAAACTGGGTTAATAACGCAATATTTTATGTAATTATGTGAATATCAACATTATCACAATAATTTTTCAT
>DYQK01000107.1:0-10405 GCA_020719385.1 Rikenella microfusus
AAGAACCAAGAAAAGTTCTTGGCACAATGCTAAGAAGCCCCTTTGTCTTCAGCAAAGGGGTAATTCACACGTTGATAATTTTTTTGCGAATACACATAATGCCGTCTCGAATGGGCAAAATAACTTTTTCTAAACGAAAATCATTTTTAATTTTTGTGTTAAATTTTCGAATAGCAAGAGTTTGCGCGTCCATATCGTTTTTTTCAACAACTTTTCCTGCCCAAAGTACGTTGTCAACCAAAATATATCCGCCGAGGTTTACTTTCTCAAAAATTTTATCGAAATATTCGCAATATTCTCGTTTATCTGCGTCAATATAAACTAAATCGAAAGTCAAGTTGAGAGTCGGAATAATATCAAGAGCATTTCCGATGAGCAATTTAATTTTTTCTCTGAAAGGCGAATTTTCGAGATGAGTACGAATCATATTTTCCATCTCGTCATTGCTTTCGATGGTGAAAAGTTGACCGTCATTTTGCAGTCCCGCAGCGAGACAAAGTGCCGAATAGCCCGTAAAAGTGCCGATTTCTAAAATATTTTTGGGCTGAATCATTTGACTGAGCATTTTTAAAATTTTGCCTTGCAAATGTCCTGCGAGCATCTGTGGGTTGACGGTTTTGAGATAAGTTTGCCGCAAGATTTCTGTTAAATATTCCTCTTCGGCATCAATGTGTTCTAAGATGTACTTTTCGATTTTTTTGTCCATAAAATGTTCATTTTTGACAGAAAAAACCCACCAACGTTAGGGAACAACGAAGGTGAGAATTTTTCATTAATTACTAAAACTTTCAAAAATCTAAAAACCAAATTCTTATTTCCCGCGAAGGGTAATTTCTTTTGTCTTGCCGTTTACGGTGAGAGTTGCTTTGTTGTCGCAAGTTCCATCGCCATAATCAAGAGTTATTGTTTTGCCTGTGCTTATCACAGTTGAAATTTTTCCTGACCTAATCCATTTGCAATTTGCTGCGATAATCAATGGTTTGCTGTCGTCAATAGTCGTTACATACGATTTTCCGTTGGAGTTTGTTCCCGAACTTCCACCTTTGAACGCATAAACATCGTCTCGCCATCTGGACGGTGTATTAAAACCTTCGACCATTTCTCTTGTGCGAGTGCTTTTCCACGTAATAAACTTCCCATTGGGGCGAGTAATTTTTGCACTGTCAACAACGGTTGTCCAAGAAGGATGTTGCTGAGCGTTTAAACCATTGTTGGTTACAATTTTCACGCCTTCAATATGAGTGCTGTCAATGTAAAAATCTTTGAATCGGATGGTGCGAATCGAACCTTGTTGACTCATTTTACCTGTGAGAGTCACAATAATTTGTCCCTTTTTCGTTCTGCCGTTGGGTCTAAGACAACCATTTCCAAAATCAATAAGAATTTTTACAGGATAAAATCTTGGGTCGTTAGGTAAAGTTCCAGCAACATTAGGTGTAATTGTACAACTTGGTCTGCACGAATCTCCTTCTATTTGGAGATTATTTTTCAAACCCAAACCTTCTAATGCACCCAAAATTGGTTCAGTTTCATCGTCTTCAAAAGACGCATATGCTTCATCATCATCTTGTGCAGAAGTAATTAAATCTTCTGTAACTACTTCATTTTCAACATCTTTCTCGCAAGAGGAAATCAAAAAAGCAAAAAACAAAGTTGCAATAATCAAATAAGTTTTCATAATTTAAATTGAATTTAAAAACGTTTATTTGACTGCACAAAAGTAAATAAGTTTAATGAAAAAAAAAATATTTTCGCAGAAAAAATCATATTTTTTGAAAAAAAATTTTTTTTTGAGATAAATTTTTGCAATTTTGCACAAACTACTGAATTATGAAGATTCAAACTAAAATAATGATATTGTTGGGAACAATGTTTGTCGCTTTTATTGGAATATTTATAGGTTTCGAAGTGTTAAATATTCGGCAAAAAACATTATTTCTCAACTCACAACGCAGAAATCTTGAAACATTAATTGACCAAATTTTATCTACAAAACGCGAAAAATACGAACATTTTGTCCGAGATTATACCGCCTGGGATGATATGGTGAATTTTTGCAAAACGCCGCAAAAAAAATTCGCTCTCGAAAATATTGACGTCACTTTGGCGCCTTACAAGTTAAATTTTATTTTTGTTTTCAATAAACAACAAGATTTGATTTATGAAGTCTGTGATTCTCACGCAATTAACCGACTTGCTTTGCTCAAAAAAGTCAATTTTGATACTCTTTTTTTGCGACAAGAAATTTCGCATTTTTTTGTGAAATACAATTCTGTTCTCATCGAATTTTGGGGAGCAACGGTGCTTCCTTCAACTTCTTATGTTGAGAGATATACAGCAGCAAACGGATATTTTTTGATAGGAAAAATTTGGAATCAAACTTATATCAAGGAACATTCTACCGCAACAGGTTTTCAAATTTACATTTCTCAAATCACAGACATTGTCGCCGCAGAAAGTTGTATTATTGTGAAACGAAATTTTTTAAATTTCGTTCATCAACCAATAGAAACATTGATTTTTACTAAACCCGACCTCACCGAAATCGAAAGTCAAAATTTACAACGAATAAGTATTTATATCGGAATATTAGCGATTATCACGGGATTAAGTTTTTTATGGATGATTCGAAAATGGATTGCTATTCCGTTAAAATTAATTTCTATTTCTTTGCAAAAACAAGATAATCAATCACTTAACCGTTTAGAAAAACGCAATGACGAATTTGGAAATATCGCAGTTTTGATAGAAACTTTTTTTAAACAGCAGAAAGAGTTGGTCGAGTTAAATTCCACAAAAGACCGATTTTTCAGTATTATCGCACACGATTTAAAAAGTCCGTTTAACAGTATTTTAGGATTAACCGATATGTTAAAAACGGAATTAAAAGATTTTGATGTCGAAACGGTCGAAGAATACATCAATTTTATTCACGATGCGGCAAAACGAACCTATAAATTGCTCGAAAATTTGTTAGACTGGGCAAATATGCAACGCGGAAAAATGCCTTTTCAAACCGAGAAAATAAATTTGCAGGAAATTTTTAACAATGAAATTTTTTCGTTGCAACAAATTGCAAAAATGAAAGAAATTGAAATTTCTTGCGTAAAATCTTACGGCGAAATAATGGTTTTAGCAGATAAAAATATGTTAAAAAGTATTTTGCGAAATTTAATGACAAACGCAATAAAATTTACTCGAAAAACGGGAAAAATTTTGCTCTCCGCCGAGTTAATCGAAAATTTTGTAGAAATTTCAGTTTCAGATAACGGCGTAGGAATTTCTGCGGAAAATGCAGAAAAATTATTTCGCATAGACAAGCATCTCTCCACGCAAGGCACAAACAACGAGACTGGCACAGGATTAGGTCTAATTTTGTGCAAAGAATTTGTCGAAAAACACGGAGGAAAAATTTGGGTGGAAAGCAAAGAAGGACAAGGAACAACGTTTAAATTTACCTTGCCTGTGAGTTAAAAAAAATTATTTTGTGCGAAATTTTAGAAAAGAAATTCATAAAAAATTTTTATTTTGCGAAATTTTTTCTTATTTTTGCAAAATAAAATTTTTTCTTATTTTTGTGAAGCAAAAACTCAATAATGCAGATTTTTTGGCAGAAAAAACGAATTTGTTAAAAAATATTCTCACATTGCATCTCGAAAAGGTGCAACCAATTTTTTTTGCGTTAAAAAATTTCACTTCGAAAAATTTTTCTGAAAAAGAATTTCTCGATACTCTCTCGCAAATTTCTACGTATTCCTTGTTTTTGGCAAAGCAAAACGCTGAAAATCAAGAAGTTAACTTACAAAATTTTCAAAAATTTTTATCCCCATTTTTTTTAATTTCTGAAATTTTTAACATTTTTTCGAATCTCAATAATGCAGAAATAAACCAAATTTTTTCTGAAATTTTGGAAAAAAACTTCGAAACACAGGATGAATTGTTTTTTTATGAGTATTTTTTGAAATCGTATAACCAAAAAATTCGCAAAGAAAAAGGTGTTTTTTACACGCCGCCGCAAGTGGTCAATTTTATTGTGCGGGCAACGAATCAGGTTTTGAAACAGCATTTTTATCTCAAAAATGGACTCGCTGACAAGGTGAAAATCGTTGATTTCTCAACAGGTACGGGCAATTTTATTCTCGAAATTTTAAAACAACATCAATGTGCAGAAAATATTTTGAACAATATTTTTGCTTTTGAGTTTTTGCCGACACCATTTTTAATTACTTTTATAAAAATTTCACAATTATTAACAAAATTTAAAATTTATTCACAAAATCATTTTAACATTTTTTTAGAGAATTTCTTAGAAAAAAAATATTTGTCATTCTTGGATTCAGAATCTATTCCTGTTTTTATTGGAAATCCGCCATATTCTGCTCACTCAAAAAACCGTAACTCGTTTATTATCAAATTGTTAGAATATTATAAAACCGATTTGAAAGAGAGAAATATTTTGCCGCTTCACGATGATTACGTCAAATTTATTCGACTCATTCACGAACATATTCTTGAGAAAAACTACGGAATTATCGCCATTATCACCAACAACGTTTTTCTTGACGGGCTTGTGCATCGCAAAATGCGAGAAAAAATTTTGCAAGATTTTGATAAAATTTTTATTCTCAATTTGCACGGAAATGCGTTGCGAGGCGAGATGGATAAAAATATTTTTAACATTCGTCTCGGAGTAACTATCTCGATTTTTGTGAAATTAAGAGAAAAAAGTGAACAAGAAATTTTTTATTTCTCGACAAAAGAAAAAAATCTCAATTCTTTAAGCGAAAAATTAAATTTTTTGGAGAAAAATAGTTTAGAAACTGTTAATTTTAAACGTATTGCTCCGAAAAACCCTCATTTTTTGTTTATTGACCAAGAAAATAAAACGAAAAAAAAGAATCTCGAAATGTGGAAATTGTCCGAAATTTTTACTATTTTTAGTGTCGGAATGGAAACAAAGATTGATAATGTGGCTGTCGATTTTGATAAAAAAGAGTTAAAAAATCGCATAAAAAATATTTTGGAAAGTAACATTTCGCGAGATGAAATGTTAAAAAAGTTTAATATTAGTGAAAAAACTACGTGGGAACACAAACGCGCAATGAGGTCAATTTTCAACGAAAAAAAAATTGTTGAGTGCAATTACAGACCGTTTGATATGCGTTTTACTTATTATGACTATCAATTTTTGTCGCGTAGTCGCAAAAAAGTGATGGATAATTTTTTTGAAAAGGAAAATATCGGGCTAATTTCGACAAGAAGTTTTAGAACACAAACGTTTAACAATGTTTTTGTTACAAATAAAATCGCCGAAAGAGGTTTTTTGGGGATAAGTTACGTTTTTCCGTTGTATATTTATCGAAAAAATTAAAATTTTTTGTATTTTTGTAAAAATTTTTTTGTGAATTATGGGAAAACTGACAAGAATTTCTTTTCAAACAGCGGAATTTGATGAACTTTTAAAAGTTGTTTCGATAAAAATGTGTTCCGAGAAGGCAATTTTTTCTGAATGGTTTAGTTTTGCGTATTTATTTTCAACCGAAGAAGAAACTTTCTTAATTGATTTAGTGAACGAAAATTCAAATTTTCTCTTTTTTTGCTTGGAAGAGGATTTAAAAATGGAATTTATTAGTCCGATTTTGCGAAAAGTAAATTTTCGTTCCGAGAATAAACGTGGTTTTTTTGAGCGTTCTCTAAAAGCAACGATAAATAATGTCGAAATTGGCGGCATAACAGATTTTATGTTTGCGATGGGAATCGAAAAACCGCAAAAACCGTATTTTTTTATTCAGGAGTTTAAACAAGAAGGAAAATCTACGCATCCGCGAAATCAACTTTTGGCAGAATTGTTGGTCGCAATGGAGTTAAATAAAACAACTTTGATGCGTGGTGCGTACATTATTGGGCGTTACTGGCATTTTGCCGTTTTACAAAAAAATGAAAAAAATGAGTATCAATATTGTATCTCGGATGTCTGTGACTCATTGACTATCAACGGTTTGCGACAGATTTTTATTTGTCTTCAAGCAGTTAAACAAATTTATTGCGTTTAAAAAATTATATAAAAAAATAATTTTATGATTCATTTTGTTTTATTTGGTCCTCCTGGAGCAGGAAAAGGCACTCAGGCAAAAAAGTTAGTCGAAAAATACAATTTAATTCATCTTTCGACAGGCGATATGCTTCGAAGCGAGATAAAAAATCATTCGAAACTCGGTGTAGAAGCGAAACGGTTTATTGACAAAGGCGAACTTGTTCCCGATATTGTGGTTGTGGAAATTATTAGCGATATTTTGGAACATCACCGGCGTTCGCGCGGCGTAATTTTTGATGGTTTTCCTCGAACCTTAATTCAGGCTGATGCCTTAGATAAACTTCTCGAAATTCGAGATGAACAACTCGCCGCAACCGTCGGACTTGAAATTTCTTTTGAGGAAACTATCAAACGACTAGCAGAAAGAGCAAAACTCGAAAATCGCGCTGATGACCAAAATATTGCTGTTGTAACGAATCGTCTCAAGGTTTATGAGGCAGAAACTTTCCCATTAATTGATTTTTACAAAGCACAAAATAAATATTTTCCCATTCAAGGACAAGGCTCGATTGACGAAATTTTTACAGAATTATGTAAAACTTTTGATAAACATTTAAGTTAATGGAAGGAAGCAATTTTGTTGATTACGTGAAAATCTTTTGTCGCTCAGGCAAAGGCGGTGCAGGTTCAATACACTTTCTCCGAACCAAAAAAACCGCTAAAGGCGGACCAGACGGAGGAAACGGCGGCGAAGGTGGAAGTGTTATGTTGCGTGGCAACGCACAATTATGGACTTTGATTCACTTAAAATATCAACGACATATTTTCGCAGAAGACGGCGTAAATGGTTCAGAAAATAATTGCACAGGTGCTTGCGGCAAAGACTCAATAATCGAAGTTCCACTCGGAACGGTCGTTAAAGACGCAGAGACAGGCAATTTTTTGATGGAAATTACCGCTGACGGCGAGGAAAAAGTGTTGTTCGCAGGCGGCAGAGGCGGAATGGGAAATTCTTTTTTCAAAACGGCAACACATCAAACACCGCGTTTCGCACAGCCGGGCGGAGATTTTATTGAGAATTGGGTGATTTTAGAGTTAAAACTTCTTGCCGATGTCGGACTTGTTGGTTTTCCCAATGCTGGAAAATCTACGCTGTTGTCTGTTTTGTCTGCGGCAAAACCGAAAATTGCAGATTATCCTTTCACAACATTAGAACCCAACTTGGGAATTGTTTATTTTCGAGATAATTTGTCGTTTGTTATGGCAGATATTCCTGGGATTATTGAGGGAGCAGCTGAGGGAAAAGGTCTTGGTTTGAGATTTCTGCGACATATTGAAAGAAATTCAGTCCTTCTTTTCTTAATTCCTGCCGACAGCAAAAATATTTTAAGCGAATATCAAGTTTTACTCGGCGAGTTGGAAAAGTTTAATCCTGAACTTTTGCACAAAAAACGTATTTTGGCAATTTCGAAGTGCGATTTGTTAGATGAGGAGTTAATCAAGGAGATGCGTCAGGAATTGCCGCAAATTCCTGTGGTTTTTATTTCATCTTTCGCAAAAACAGGGTTAAATCGTTTAAAAACCGTGCTTTGGGATGAGTTAAATAATTAAAAAAATGATGTTCATTTTTAATAAATCCTGTCAGGTGCTTTTGTTGCACCCTGACAGGTTAAAAAATCGAAATTTCTAAATAAAAAATTCTATGATTCGAGGTTTTTTGGAAAATTCTTCTCCATTTTTAAAATTCTTATTTTTTCTTTTCGTAACACTTTTTTCGTTTTTTGCAGTATTTCTTCTCGGAATAACTATTGCAGTAATGATTTGGGACAGCAATATTTTCTCTATTTTAACGAATCCGACTTTTAGCGAGAATCAAATTTCTGCATTGAAATTTTTGCAAAGTGTTCAAACGGTTGCTTTATTTTTAGTGCCTTCGTTTTTGCTGGCATTTTGTGTGGATAAAAAACCGTTTTCGTTTTTGAAAATTGACAAAAAACCGAATATTCGGTCAATAATTTTGATTTTGATTGCTTTTTTTGTTTCTTTTCCCATCATAAATTTTTTGGTTGAGTTAAATTCGAAATTACATTTGCCCGAATCGTTAAAACATTTCGAAGAATGGATGAAAAATTCAGAATTAAACGCACAAAAAATAACGGATTCTTTTCTCAAAGCTGATTCTTTCTCAGAAATGTTGGTTAATCTGTTGATAATTGCAGTGTTACCTGCGATTTGTGAGGAATTATTTTTCAGAGGAATTTTGCAAAAAATTTTTACTCAATGGACTAATAATTTGCATTTTGGGATTTTTATTACGGCAATTTTGTTTAGTGCGTTGCATCTGCAGTTTTATGGTTTTATTCCGCGAATGTTGTTGGGGATTTATTTTGGTTATCTTTTGATTTGGAGTCAAACTTTGTGGCTGCCGATAATTTCTCATTTTATCAATAACGGTGTTTCTGTGATTCTTTTTTACTTTTTTCAGAATCAAAACCTTGAAAATCAAGCAGATACAATTGGGACAAGTTCTCAATGGTATATTTCTGTGATGGCAGCAATTCTTTTTGGTTTTCTTTGTTTGCAAATTTATCGCAATGAAAAAAATTTAAAAATGTGAAAAAAATTTATGGAATTTTTTATTTTTAGAGTCTTATCAAAAAATGAAAATTTATGTACAAAAAATTCTTTTTGATTTTTCTTTTTGGGTTTATTTTCTTATATTCTTTTGGGAATAAATTTGATATGAAATTTTATCTTGATTCGACAAAAAAAGAATCTAACGAGAAATTTGCATTGCAATTTCCGTATAAAAATTATCTTTCGAAAATTTTTCTTGAGAATATTGGGCTTATTGAGTCTCATCGCAAGATGATAAAAAGTTTTGGGCGAAATGATACTGCATTTTTGCGAAATTTATTTCGTACTTATTGGGAATCTGATTCTCTTGATGTGAATAATTTTTCCGATATGTGTTCGAAGATTCAGTTAGGGATTTTTTATTTTCGTTTAGGCGATTCTATTTGTGAAGGACTTTACGAAAATCGAGGGGCATTTTTGCTTTCAAAATATTCGGAGCGAGTAGAAAAAGCGATTTTGTGTAAAGAATTGGACAAAAATGCCGCTGAGACGAGGATTTTGTTGGAGATGTTGGGCAGAAACCAATATTTAATTCGTGTTCCAATTTCAAATTGGGAGAAAATTATTCTGAACATAAAACTTGGAAAATGGAGTTATATTTTTGGTCGTGCAAAAATGTGGATTTCAGATAACCCAATAAAATTTTCAGTGATTTTAATTTTCGGACTAACATTCGGATTTTTCCTAATTCGATTTTTTATTCGAAAAATTTTTAAGAAAAAAGTTAAACTTGTAAACTAAAATGTTGTTAAAATGAACGTTAAAATGTTGTTATTTTTGGGTATTTCGGTAATAATCAATTTCTTACCGATTTCTTTGGGTGAAAATTTGTCTGTTCCTTTTGATGTTTCCGAACAGATTTCCGAGACTTTATATCGGAGTCAATGTAATGGTGATGTTAAGATTTATTCGTTGCGTATCAATGCCAACGATGCGGGTCATTCGATATGGTTTTCTCGGAATAGCAATCGTGTGCGTGTGAAGTATTTTCCTTGCGAAGAGGAGAATAGAAAAGTTGCTGATTTATACCAAGATTGGAAAACTGATAAAAAGGTTATTTGCTGTTTTCCTGGTGCTTATATGAATAAGGAAGGTGTTAACGATAGTAATGAGGATTATTATCCCAATGGTTTTTCTGTTGATGAGGGGGTAATAATAAGTCGTTTCATTGGAAAAGACAGAAGTGATATGACTTTAAATGCACTTGTTTTGATTTATCCGAATGGGGATTTAAAAGTATTTAACATTCAAAATTCAATTTATTTATCAGACATTAGTCGGTATATAAATTTTAAGAATGAAGAAGATGTGAATACATTTTTCAAATGGGTAGAGCAAAAAAGAATCACTGTTTTTCAAACGCATTTACTTGCTTTTTCGAATTCTTTAATGGTACAAAAATCAAGTCAAGATGAACGCAGAGAACGTAGAGTTTTGATTTCTGTAAGCAGAAATAATGAGAAAATGTACATTCTTTATAATGTTACAAATAAATATAGCGTTTATCTTACAACATTCGCTTCGGATTTATTTAATTATTTGCGAAAACAAAATTTTCAAATAGAATTTATGATAAATCTGGACACAGGAACGGGGAATTATATGGAAACATACGATGAACGTTGGAATATTGATAAAAACATTATCGCGAACGGTGGAATTGGCATCGAAAGATTACTTAATTTGATGGTTTTTTACTATGATTAAAACGAAATTTTTATGTACGCAAAAACT
>DYQK01000107.1:10505-11607 GCA_020719385.1 Rikenella microfusus
CTGAATCGTTAGACCAAACTATCAATTTGCTTTGTTATTATTACGAGTAAAAAAACTCAAAAATGGAAACAATTGCAAAAACAATTGTCATTTTGTTATTTATTTTGGTAGTGGGTACTTTAATTTACTTTCTCTATACTCTTTCAGCAGAAAACAACAAGTACACACTTGAATTGCGAGAATGTAAAAAACAAAAAGACTCACTATCAAAATTGAAAAACAGAGATAAAACAATTCCCAATGACAGAGATACGTCGAAAAAACAGGAAAATAAAAAAGATTCTCCCAATATTGACTCGTCTGGCACAGAAATCGATACAACAACTATTATCATTCCTGATGAAAAAGAGGAAATATTAGGTGGAAAAACCGTTGTTTATCGCAAACAAAATTTTGATGTCTACGTTATTGATTTAAAAAAGTCGAATCTTGAGTTTCAACTGGGAAAATCAATTGCAAATTTCAATGTTTTCAAAAAAAATGTTGAGACAAAAGATAAGAAATTAATTTTTGTCACCAATGGCGGAATGTATCATGAAGATAAAAATCCTGTCGGGTTGTATGTTGAAAATGAAAAAACCATTTCTAAACTGAATTTGGAAAAAGATAAGGGAAATTTTTATTTGAAACCCAACGGCGTATTTCTCGTGGATAAAAATAACAATGCAAAAATTGTTGTTTCGGAAGATTTTACAAAAGAGAAAAATGTGAAATTTGCCACACAATCAGGACCGATGCTTTTGATAGACGGAAATGTACATTCTAAATTGAATGAAGGTTCTGTCAATAAAGTGATTAGAAGTGGAGTAGGAATTATTGACTCTAACACCGTCGTATTCGCCATATCAAACACAAACGTCAATTTCTTTGATTTTGCAATGCTTTTCAAAGAAAAATATAAATGTAAAAATGCTCTTTTCCTCGACGGCGTAGTCTCGCAAATGTACAACACAGACATCAAACGACACGACAAAGGAGACAAATACGGCGTTTTGATTTATGTAACGAAACAATAAATCTGTTTTATGAAAATCGTATTTTCATCAATATTTTTTTTCTTTTTTGTAACTTTTGTTACATTTGCACAGCAGAAACCATTTGA
>DYQK01000108.1 GCA_020719385.1 Rikenella microfusus
GGTTACTTGATGACAGAATATCAAGAGCCTGCGATTTTCGTTGATAATCAAGTGTTTAACGCCGTTTCGAAAAAGAAAATTGATGTTAAAAATGATTTTGTGAAATTGTTGACTCATCAGACTTATGTGATTCAAGTTTTGCGTATTCCTGTGCGTCCGAATTCGCGTTTAATGAAGTTGTTAACTTTTTTCGACCAATCTCATCAGATTGAGGGGAAAGATTATATTTTAAATGTTGAGTCAAATTCTTTGAACAAAGATTTCGTTGAACATTTGAATATTCCTGCCGAGAGTGATGAATTTGGGAGAAAGTTGCAGTTGGAGAAGGAATATACGACAGAATGGGAGCGAATTTCGATGGAGTTGATGGAAAAGGAAGAGGAATTGCGTGAGGAACGAGAGAAATTGCGTGAAGAGCGTGAGAAATCGCAAGTCAAGGACAAAGAATTGCAAAATCAGCGTTCAGTTATTGAAAATTTGGTTCGCACTCTGTTGCTTTCAGGCAAGTCAAAAGAGGAAATTTCAATTTTAACAGGAATTTCTGTTTCAGAGATTGAAAAATTTGATTAAAAATTACTAAATAAAATTAATCACAGACAGAATTTAATTTTTTATGACTCTTTTAGAAAATTTTGATTTAGTTGACTATCATTATCGTTCTCCCCACGATATTTTAGTTTCATATAAAGGTCCTTTTGACCCTCATGTTTTGTCATTTATTGGCAGTTACATCAAAGATTTAATTGACCAAAGCACTGATACGGGCAGAAAAATTTTTAAAATTTTTATCGAAGTGGCACAAAATATTTCGTTTTATTCTGCTGAGCGAAATCATTTTGGGCATCAGGACCATGCAGGTGTTGGAACATTTGTTATTCTCGAAGAAACCGAGCATTACCGTTTAATTTCAGGTAATGTGATTAAAAAAGATGTCGAGGAAATGTTGATGGAAAAATGTAACAAAATCATTTCGCTTGACAAACAAGGACTTCGTCAATATAAACGCGAATTATTGGAGCAGCCTGACAGTACTTTTGGAGGGGCAAACATCGGATTAATACAAATAGCTATCACAGCAGAGACGGCTTTTGAGTTTGAAATTCGAAAGTTAAATAAGGAAACTTCGTTTTTTATTTTGTCAATTCGCATAAAAAAGTAAACAATTATGGAAAATTACATCGTTAAAGGAAGCAAAGGTGATTTTTTTATTCCTGATGTTAAACTTGAATTTGAAACAGGTAGATGTGAAATAAGTGGGGAATCGTATCTTGAAAATGCAGTTACTTTTTATACTCCAATAACGGAATGGGTGACGAAATTTTTTGTTGAATATCCCAATAAAACGTTACATTTTATTTTTCAACTTACTTATTTTAACACTTCTTCTTCAAAGCGAATCATTGAGTTGCTTGCTGTTTTACGAGGTTTTCTCGAAGAAGGAAGATCGGTTGTGGCAGAGTGGCGTATCGAGGAAAATGATTCTGACGTATATGATGAAGTGGAGGATTTTAGTTTAGTCTCAAAAATGCCGATAAAAATTGTTGAAGTTCCATATAATTCGTTGCGAAGTGCTTAATATTCGCAAGATTAAAAAAACTGCAGGAATAAAAGGCGGATAAATTTAATCTACGGTTTGGTCTGAAATTTGTTTTAACATTTTAAGAAAATCAACGCAAGGAATTTTATTTGCAAAAATAAAAAATTCTCAAAAAATTTGTAATATTTTTTGAGAAAAGATGTTTTACAAAGATAAATTTAAAATCATTTTTCGAAGTAAATTTAAACTTGTGTGTGCTGTTCTTCGAATGTTGATGTCTCGAAGAATTCCAAATTGAAATTTTTGCGAAAATAATTTTTCTTTCGAAGCAACAGCAATCCAGATTGTTCCTACGGGTTTTTCTGCACTTCCACCTTCGGGACCGGCGACGCCCGATGTGGCTATTGCGTAGTCTGTTTGAAACAAATTTCTTACTCCGAGAGCCATTTCCTCAACAACTTCGCGGCTTACGGCACCGAATTTTTTTAAATTTTCAGGTTTAACTTTTAAAATTTTTTCCTTAATCTCGTTGGAATATGCCACCACTGAACCAACGTAATATTCGGAACTTCCTGCAATTTGCGTAATTAAACTTGCGATAGTGCCGCCTGTGCAACTTTCGGCTGTCGAAATGTTTTTTTCCCGTTCTTTCAACAATTTCCCAATAATTTCAGGTAACGTTGTTTCATCGTACCCAAAAATAATTTCAGGAATAGTATTTTCTAACTCTTTGATTTTCAACTGAATAATTGAGAGTAAATTTTCTGTTTTTTCACCAAAAGCACTCAAACGCAATAAAAGTCGTTCAGGTGAGGGCAAATAAGCAAGTTTAATATTTGCGGGCAAATGATTTTCAAACTCATTTAAACGTTCAGCAACAATAGATTCGGGCAGCCCAAAAGTTAAAATATTTTTGTGAATTATCGAAACAGAAATTTTAAACTGTTGTTTTAACTTTTCCAAAAGATAAACTTTTGTAATTTGTTCCACTTCGAAAGGCACGCCTGGCAACGAAACAATGATTACTCCATTTTTTTCGAACCACATAGCAGGGGCTGTTCCAACAGGATTTCTGATAACCGTACAATTTGCAGGCACTTCTGCTTGTTTTTGATTCAGGTCGTTATGAGGTAATCCTCTCATTGACATCAAATTTGCAATATCGCTCAAAACCGTTTCATTGACAACGAGATGCGTATCAAAATATTCGCACAAAGCGATTTTTGTAATGTCATCTTTTGTTGGTCCCAAGCCGCCTGTGAGAATAATTAATTCGCAAGCATGACAAAGTGCTTCGTCTAATGCGTTGAAAATGTGAGTTTTGCTATCAGAAATAGACGTTTTTTGGAAAACAGAAATCCCGATAGAATTTAGTTGTTTTGCGAGGAAACAGGAATTCGTATCAACAATTTGTCCGATGAGAAGTTCATCGCCGATACAAATAATTTCAGATTTTATCATTTTTTTAACTTTTCAAAAAATAAAAATAAACAAAAAGAATAATTGCAATATCACTAAATGCGGCAAGAGCTGCAAGAAAATAAGTTAAACGTTTTTTATTTCTCTGCGAAATGCCGTTTATCTCGTTTCCACTTCGATTTTGTGTTTTAAAAGAATCTATTAATTGCTGTTCTCTACCTCGAATAGCATTTTTATCAATAGAATACCTATCTAATTCTGCATCGAGATAACCTTCTTTATTTTTATGATGGTTTATGTCTCGTTTGCGAACAATTTTTTCTGCCCAAAAACGACTAATCTCAAGAACCCATCCGCTTGTTCGACCAACATAAATTTGATTTGTTGCTGAATGTCGTTTTGTGTAAGTAGCATATAAACGAAAAAACGAAAGAATCATAACGAAAAATTTTCTGTGCTTAGAATTTTAAACCATTCGAATTTCGAAGGTCCAGTTACGGGACGACCAATTTTGATATTTTCAATTTGCCAATTAAATCGTCCTGCATAAAAATCATTTAAACGTTGTTCAATACTTGTGTGCGTCCAAACGGTACAACTTTCTAAACCCTGCACTTCCTCGCGATTAACTTTTTTTTGTGTGCCGTCTGCATAATGAATAAAACAACAATCGGCAAGAATGTCTTCTGTGTAAGCAGGTTTTTTCTCTTCAAGAAACAAATTCGCTTCTAAGGGCAATTTTTTTCCAATAATCTTCCACCAGCCCTCGCGAATGGGACGGTCATAAATTGTTACCGAAAATAAAACAGGTTTTTGCACAATTTCCTCAATAGACAAATTCTCTTGGGTGCGTGAATCATAAAAAGCAACGTGAAATTCCATCATTCTTCCATAAGTATGAAAATTATTTTCCAATGGAATCTCTATAATTACGCCTTTTGTTAATCTTGGTTTTTTCATAAAATAAAATTTTTTACAAAGATATAAAATTTCTGAATATTTTTTCATAAAAATTAAATTTTTTTTCTTATCTTTGTAAAAATTTTTTGCGAAAAAATTTATGGAAAAACCTGATAAAAATGTATTTTGTCTCAAATTCTTTCGATTCTCTTGATTTTGTAGATTTAAAACAAATTTATATCTGTTTGCAGGCAATAAAATTAATTTATTCTAACGATTAACAATGAAAAATATTATTTTAGGAATAGAATCTTCTTGCGATGACACCTCCGCTGCGATAGTGTGTGATGGAGTTTTGCTTTCGAATGTTATTGCTAATCAAGAAGTTCATAAAATTTATGGCGGTGTTGTTCCAGAACTTGCCTCGCGGTCGCATCAGCAAAATATCATTCCTGTCATTGATTTTGCAATAAAATCTGCAAAAATTGAGAAACAAAATATCTCGGCAGTTGCCTTCACGCGCGGACCAGGACTTTTGGGGTCATTATTGGTCGGGACGTCTTTTGCGAAGGGTTTTGCCTTGTCGTTAAATATTCCGCTCATTGAGGTAAATCATTTGCAGGGACACGTTTTCTCGCATTTTATTGTCAATTCCGAGGAGGAAAAAAGTTTGTTACCTGCTTTCCCGTTTTTGTGTTTGTTGGTTTCAGGTGGACATACACAAATTATTTTAGTGAAAGATTTTTTTGAAATGGAAATTATCGGGCAAACAATTGATGACGCCGCAGGCGAGGCGTTTGATAAATGTGCGAAAGTAATCGGTTTGCCCTACCCTGGCGGTCCGCACATTGACAAATTGTCGCAAAACGGAAATAAAAATGCGTTTGCGTTTACAAAACCGAAAATTCCCGAACTAAATTATAGTTTTAGCGGATTAAAAACTGCGTTTTTGTATTTTTTGCGAGATAAAATGGCAGAAAATGAGAATTTTATTTCTGAAAATAAAACAGATTTGTGTGCCTCGTTGCAGAAATCAATAGTCGATATTTTGTTAGATAAATTGGTTAAAGCTGTGAAAATCACAGGAATACAAAGAATTGCAGTAGCAGGCGGAGTTGCGGCAAATTCAGGTTTACGAAACACATTGACCGAAATGTCGCAAAAAAAACATTGGAAATTATTTTTGCCTCCAATAAAATTTACAACAGACAACGCAGCAATGATTGCCATTGCAGGGTTTTATAAATTTTTACGCAAAGATTTCACCTCGCATTCCGTTGCTCCGATTGCAAGAATGAATTTTTAACAATTTTTTTTTTTCAAAAAAAAATATTATTTTTGTCCCGAATTTTTTAATTAATTTTATATGGTTCAACGAATTTTATTATTTGTCGTAATTATTGCGATGTTTTCTGCTTGCGGAGGAGGGAAAAAAGAACAAAAAACGTCTGTTGACTCCGTTGCGAATGTTACCGAGAAACTGCCGACCATTTCTCCTGACGATTTTGAGGCGAAGGCAAAGGATTTTGTGGGTAAAAAAATTTCTATCACGGGAACGGTTAATCACACTTGCCGCGAATCGGGAGGGAAAATGTTTATTTTTGGGAAAAATCCTGATAAAACGGTGAAAATTTTTAAGTCCGAATCGATGCCCAAATTTGAGTCAACATTGGAAGGAAGCGTAGTTGAAGTGGTTGCTGTTGTGAAAGAAACCGTTATTGATGAGAAATATTTGGCAGACTGGGAAAAAGAAGTCAAAGCGGGGAAGGTCAAAGAACACAAAGGCGGCAAAGACAAAGAAGAACAAAAACACGGCGGCGAACACGCTTCTTCGCTTACGCAAATCAAAAATCTTCGCGATTCTTTGAAAAAAGCAAAAGTTGATAAACTTTCATTTTACTCTCTTGAGTGCGAAAAATTTGTTGTGAAAAAATAATTTTTTTCAGATGTTTTGTAATTGAATTTTTGTTTTATTGAAAAAAGTTTTCTCATTTTGCGATGAGAAAACTTTTTTTTCATAAAATTTTGTTTTTTCTGAAAAATACACTATTTTTGTTTTTCGTTTAACTCTCAATAAAAAATTTTATGAAACGAAAAATTACTTTTGTTTTTGTTTTGCTTTTTCTAAATTTTTCATACATTTTTTCCCAAAAATCTGATACGACAAGCATTTTTGATTACAGTCTTGAGGAACTAATGAATATGCAAGTTGTTACTGCGGCAAAGCAAGTTGAAAAAATTAGCGATGTTCCTGCGAGTGTTGTCGTTATTACGCGTGAGGAAATCGAGAAATATGGCTACAATAGTCTCGAAGACATTTTGCAAAACATTCCAGGACTTTATATGGTTGATGACAAATATTTCGGGGCAACAGCGAATTTTGGTGTTCGCGGTTTTTTTCAGTCAGGTCATTTTAACTCTATCATCATTTTGGTAAACGGCGTCAATCAAATGGAAAGCGGGATGAATTCTTTTCCTTTTAGTAAAATTTGCGTTCCCGTTGAGGCGATAGATAGAATCGAAGTGGTTCGCGGTCCCATGTCGGTGATTTACGGCAACTCTGCATTTATGGGGGCAATCAACATTATCACTAACAAAGCGTCTTCGCGGTGGAAAAAGAAAAGTCAGGTTGTGACGGGAATCGGGAATGAAAATTCGTACAAAGTTTTGACACGTTTAGAGGGGAAAGAAGGCGATTTTGAGTACACTTTCAACGCTGGACTTCAACACACAGATGGTTTTGACAAATCTTTTAGTGAATATTTAAGCAATTCTGATTCTATTTTGCCTCTTTGGGGATTAGCCGCGGACGCAACGACCAAGGGGCAACTTCGAAATCGAAAACGTTACTTTGACTTGTCTGTTTCCTATCAAGGGGCAAACATTACGTTCTCGCACGTAGAAAATGACCGCGGCGTAATCGATGGACTTCCTGGAGTCGGAATCGGGCATACTGCGTACATTCGTTCAACGAATGTTTCTGCTTCATACGACAAAAAACTTTCATCAGTATTTTCTGCGAAGGCAAAATTTGGTTTATTTTCTCACAGCAATTACGTTAAAGACCGTTGGTTTTACAACAATTCTTACTCTTTTTGGCAATATGCGTCAAATGCTTGTGAGGGTGAGATAAACTTTTTTTATCATCCTACAGAGCAGTTAAATGTTACCGCGGGATTTTATCTTCGAGATGTTTATTACATCAATATGATGAACGACCAGCCAATTTGGAATGCTTCAAATTTGTATATTTATTTGCCACCTGAAAGTTATATTCTCACTCATGCAACTTTTTTGCAAGCCGTTTTTTCACCTATAAAAAATCTGAAATTTGTCGGAGGTTTGCGTTTTGAGAGAATGGAAAAATATGACACTCAAGTGGAATATAGCCCGAATTTAACGGATTCAACGGTTGTTGACTCAAATACAATTATTGGTATTTCAACTTTTGAGGAAAATTCGCCGTTAATTATTCCGCGTTTCGCAGTGATTTATTCTTTCAACGAACGGCATATGTTGAAAGGAATGTATGGAAAAGCAGTTAAACGTCCTTCGTTTTTGGAAAATATCAATCTCAATACATTTGAACTTTTTAATTTGAAACCCGCCGAGATAGAAACTTTCGAAATTATTTATACTGCTTCATTTTCTCATTTAATGTTTAGCGTTTCAGCATTTCGAAATCAGTTGAATAAATTGCTTGTCAGCACTCTTGACGAGTCAATGATAACTTTTTCTACTTCTTCAGGAGAAATGTTGACGCAAGGAATTGAGTTAAACTTCAAAATTCGTCCTGTGAAAGCGTTAAATATTGATATTTCGGCTACTTATCAACGAGTAAAAAATCAGGAAAAAGAAATGGATACAATTCCCGTGGCTCTTGCTCCTGAATTTTTAGGATATTTTGCTGCGAATTATTCCATAACGAAAGATATAAATGTTGGTTTTCTTGCTCGTTATGTGGATAAAATGGAATCTGTTTATCAAAGAAGCAAAGACAGCACAGGCAACGAAGTTGGTTTTCGAATGGGCGAAAAACCCGTTGATGCTTATTTTGTTATGGATTTTAATTTTCGAGTCAATAATTTTTTCAAATCCGCTTTTCTGAATTTTAACATTCATAATTTGATGAATCAAAAAATTCTTTACCCGACAACATCGACAGCAAGTTGGGCAAATAAAGGAATTTTGGGGCAAGACCGATTATTTCTCTTTACATTAGGATATAAATTTTAATTGAAAAAAGTTTTCTCGTTTTGCGATGAGAAAACTTTTTTTTTCGAAATAAATTTGTACTTTTGTAAAAAATTTCTCAATTATGATAAAAAAAATTTTAGTAATTTTTCAGATAATTTTTTGTTTTTCGAATGTTTTTTCGCAAGAAATAGTGTCGCCGAGTTTGGTAAAATGGTATAATATCGAAAAAGCGATGGAGTTGTCGAAGAAAAATCCGAAACCCATTTTAATTGATTTTCACACCGAATGGTGCGGTTGGTGCAAGCATATGATGAAAACCACTTTTGCCTCGCAAGGAATTGCGAATTATCTCAACACTTATTTTTATCCCGTTCGCTTCGATGCCGAGGGAAGGGATACAATAAAATTTAACGATACGGTTTATGTCAACAAAGGTCGCACTCATAATTTTGCCGTCAAATTATTGAATGGTCAACTTTCTTACCCGTCTTTGGTTTTTATCTCGAAAGATGGGACAAGGTCGGTTTTGCCAGGGTATTTGAACGTCAAGGATTTCGAACCTTTGATGATTTTTTTCGCAGAGGAAACGTTTAAAAGTGTGATTTATCAAGATTATTATCAACATTTTATGTTCACTTATCCCTCGATTTACAAAGAGGAAATAACTAAAACAAAAACGAATTTAGATACTTCGGGCAAAGTTTTGTGGCAAAGTTTTGCGAATATTTCGAAGTTAAACACGCAAAAACCGAAAAAATTGTTGATTTTTTGTTATACGAAGTGGAATAGCGGTTCAAAAATTATAGAGACAACATTTAAAAATCCTGTCGTTGCGAGGTATTTAAACGAGAATTTTTATTCCATTCGTTTTGATGTTTTTTCGCAAGATACAATAAATGCTTTTGGGAAAACCTTTGTCAGTGCGGGTAAAAATGCACCGCATCAACTTGCGTATGCCCTTTTGAATACGCAAACTGAACCAACTTTTCCGACCTTAATTTTTATTGACGAGAACCAACAATTGTTGGACCGAGTGCCGCATTTTCAAAGTGCAAAAAGTTTAGAACCTATTTTGAAATTCTTCGGCGATAATATTTACAAAACGACTTCATACGTAAAATTTTTCGAAACGTTTAAAAGCGAAATCAAATGAGCGGCGGCGAATTTTTAGTCATTATTCTTGCGATTCTGTTGCTTTTTGGAAGTAAAGAATTGCCTCAAATTATGCGGGAATTGGGGAAAAGTGTTCGAGAGATAAAAAACGCAACCAACGATTTGAAACGAGAAATTCTTTCGGACAACACAATTCAGGAAAAAAGCGAAGCGATAAAGAAAAAAATTATCGAAAGCGTTGATATTTCGCAAGAAATCAAAGAGATAAAAAACGAATTAAACTCACCCGCGGGATAATTTTTTTATTTTAATCAGGGTTAATATCGCAAATTTCGCTATCTTGATTTTGCGATATTAACCCACAATAAAAAAACACTTTTTATCAAATTAATAAATTTTCTATTTCAATTTTGAGATATGGTAAATGATTTATAACAATTCCCCAAATAATTGCATTATTTACCGCATCATACGCGTGAGCAATTCGATTTCTCGTAGCAATAATTTGACGTGCATTTGCTATTATTACAGAATTATCTAATTTCGAAATTCGATTTACCGCTTCCCCAATAATTTCAATTTCTCGTTCGACTGCTCTTCGCAAAAATTTATTTTTTTCATAATTAGCAAATAAACGCGGTGAACCGATATATTCGTTGATAGAATTCACAGAGTCTAAAATATCTTGCAAACATTTTTTCACTTCGTCAGTCATAAATTTTTATTTTTGTTTGGTTAACAACTTTGATAAAATAAGGATTTTGCAAACATTCCTCCGCAACTAAATCAATATTTCGTTGCAGCAATTTTTTCAAATTTTCTTCTAATGACAGAAAATTATCTACGTAACCATCGAAAAAACGTGGTTCGAAAGCAATGATAAAATCAATATCGCTATTTTCGTTGAAAAAATTTGTGCAAACTGACCCAAAAATGTAAAGTCGTTTAACTTTGTGCTGTCGACAAATGCGTTTTATTTGCGGCAATTTTTTCAATAAAAATGGTTGAATACGTTTTTTTTCTTCAGCAGATAAACTTTTCATTTTGTTTAATTTTTTTACAAATTTACAATTTTTTTTTATTTTTTCGAAAAAATTTGTTTTTGAGAAATATTTTTCGTATCTTGCCCGCAAATTAAATTTTAATTTTTATGGGAATTTTTGATTTTTTTAAAGGTGAATTTATTGACATTATTGAGTGGACTGATTCCACTGACGACACAATGGTTTACCGTTTTGAACGCAAAGACAACGAAATTAAAAACGGAGCAAAACTCACGGTTCGCGAATCGCAAACTGCCGTTTTTGTGAACGAAGGGCAATTAGCCGACATCTTTCCTCCAGGAATGTACACTTTGACAACACAAAATCTCCCAATTCTTTCGACATTGAAAGGATGGAAATATGGTTTTAGCAGCCCCTTCAAAGCAGAGGTGTATTTTCTGAATATGAAAAAATTTACGAACCAAAAATGGGGAACACCGAATGTTTTTTATGTGCGAGATGCCGATTTTGGAAGAGTAAGTCTTAGAGCCTTCGGAACTTATACGATGCGAGTTGCTGACCCTGCAAAGTTTATCAAAGAAGTTGTCGGAACGAAAGACGAATTTACAACCGAAGACATTCAGGGAGAATTGCGAAGTATGGTTATCACACGATTCATTGACGCTGTCGGTGAAAGTAAAATTCCGCTTCTCGATTTCGCCCAAAATTACAAGAATCTTTCCGATTTTTGTCAAAATAAACTCGGCGAAGAATTCTTAGAGTACGGACTCGAAATTACGAAATTTTTGATTTCGAGTATTAATTTGCCCGAAGAACTGCAAAAACGTCTCGACGAAGGAACAGGAATGAATATGCTTGGCGATATGAACAAATATCAACAAATGAAAATGGGAGACGCACTCGGCAACTCTGAAGGAACAAGCGGAGGTGCAGAAAATATGATGGGAATGATGTTTATGCAACAAATGATGAACAACCAAAACCAACAAAAAACATCTCCGCAAACACAAAATCCGCCGCCACCGCCGCCTTCTTCGAAATATTTTGTTTCCGTCAACGGTCAACAAATGGGACCTTTCGACATTACGGGGTTACAGCAAATGGTAATGAACAACCAACTGAATCGAAATACTTATGTGTGGAAAGAAGGAATGGCAAATTGGGCATTAGCGGGACAAGTGACTGAATTATCTGTTATATTCGGAGCAACACCGCCGCCTCCTCCGCCGCCGCAAATGTAAAATTCTTGTTAAAAACTTTCTCAAAAACTTTCTTTGAGAAAGTTTTTTTTATATTTCTGTGAATGAAAAATTTTTTCGTTTAAATTTTTTTATAAAATTCTCAAAATCTTAATTTTTTTATAATTTCCCCACGAATAAATTCGTGGGCTAAGATTTGGGTTTATTAATCCACATTTTA
>DYQK01000225.1 GCA_020719385.1 Rikenella microfusus
CGAAGCAAAAAACTGGCTTTTAAATTAATTTTTTTATCTTTGTGAAAATTTTAAAATTTGAAAAATGGAACTCAACGAAATTAAAAACATCATCAAAACTCAAATTATTGAGGTAGAATTTCCAACAACCGAATTTCCCAATTTCGACTTTGATTTAATGTGGGAATTATTTTGCGACATCATCGAAAATAATGAACAATTATCGCAAATTTTTGAAGAACTCCAAAATTCTGTCGATATAGAAAATCTTTGTTTGAAAAATGATGTGAGTTGTCGAAAAGCATTGGCAACATTAATTGAGACTTTTATGAAAATTTGTTTCAATTTAATGAATCAAACTATCAAAGGAGCATTCGGTGAATGTTTGAATCGATTTTTTGACGATGCCCAACTCTTAAAAGACGAAAATGTTCGAAATAATTTTTTCGCCCATGTCAAAAATAATCCCACTTTTTCTCCCGAAAGTTTTGTGAAACATGGGGAAAAAATTGTTCAATTTAAAAAAACGTATGAATTACGCAATGCGTTGGTTCACAGTGGTTTTTTATTTGGAAATGTTAAACCGCAAAGTAGCACTGCTGCAACGGACATTCAAAATTTGTTGGTTGTTTATTTTCATTTTCTCTTTCATTACAGCCGAGAAATTGCTTACGGACTTTACGTTTGGCAAAATAAACTTCGAGAAAGCATCTTAAAAGATGTGAAAGCGAAGTTTATTGAACACAAAGACTATTTTATTCCGTTGAAAAGTTTCGAAATTGATTCTAATGTGGAAGAAACTGCTCTTACTGAAGAAGATATTCTTGACAGCAGCCATCTTAGACAAGGAAAACTTGTCGAACTGTTGGAAACGAATACCATTTTTGAACCACATTTTATGATTTCGGGAGAAGCTGGTACAGGAAAATCTACCACAATTTATTATCTCGCATACAAGCAAACCGAAAAAGCACAGAAACAAGACAATCTTGCTCCCATTCCGCTTTGTCTCGACATTCGAAATTTGTATGACATCAAAAATAACCGAACTATCAGCATTGTCGCGGAACTCGAAGATTTAATCTCGAAAAATATGCTCGGAAAATGGATAAAATGGAATTTTGCAGCCATTTATCTCGACGGACTCAATGAAGCATTCAACAAAAACGTAAAAGAAACTTTGTTTAATGAAATTCAAAAATTAATTAAACAAAATCCAAACTTGAGAATCGCTATTACAAGCCGACAAAACGAATATTTCAGAACAGAAACAAGAGACAACGCAAAAACGATTCCTTGTTTTCGACTAATGAAAATGGATTATGACCAAGTAAAACTGTTTATTCATAGTTTTACACCAACACATTCACAGAGAATTGTCGAAGCAACCGAGAAATATTCCCAAAATACAGACTTCTTAGAAGTCATCGGAAGACCGCTTTTTGCGAAAGCAATTGTTGTTGCCGCCGTCGCCAATTTAGACAGAAACCCAAATCTCACAGACAACGAAATTGTCCCGCCAACAAAACCAGCAATTATCGAAAAACTCATCGCAGAATTGTATCACCGAGAAATTGTTATTAAACAAAATTCCGTTTTTCGAGAAAATCAAACCGCATTCAAAAGTATTCTTGCGTTCATCGGCTATCAAATGATAGAGAAATTCGAACAAAATGCACCAGTAAGAGCAGAAACACTCATCAACTGGATTCAGCAACGAAAAAAAAACAATTCTTTTGACAATATTAATCCCGACTGGTTTATTAAAACCGCCGTTGATGATTTTGCCATTCTCAAAAAAGTTACAAAAGGAATCGACGAATCTTTTCTTTTTGCTCATCAAGAATTTGCCGCTTTTTTTCACGCAAAAGAAGAAATTAATTTAGATGAACAAGATTAATTTTCAAAAATTATGGACGCAAAAACGAAAAGAAAACTCGACAATTACTTAGCGAGTAAAGAAAGTAAAAGAAAACTCGAATCGTTGGGATATTATATCGCAATGGAACTCTCGAATAAACCCGAAAGTTTGTGCGAAGCAATTTTGTACATCGCAGAAAAACGTATTTTGTGGATTTTTGAACTCAAAGAAGCAAACTTCGGAATAACTGAAGTGCAAAACCTTGAACCGCAATTAATTAAAATTGCGGAAAAACACGCACGAAACAAACAAACAAAAGTTGATGGAATTTGGGTTTTGTTTAAATTGAAAGCAGAAAAAATCATTATTGGAAAAATTTTAAATCTCGCACCCAATATTTTGTGGTATTTTGAACGAGATTTGAAATATGATGTAGTATTTTTCACTTTGTTGCTCCGAGAAACTGAAACTTTCGACGAAGCGGAGAAATATTTTGTCGAAATGAAAAACGCAGGTTTAAAACCAGATGAAGTGT
>DYQK01000109.1 GCA_020719385.1 Rikenella microfusus
ATATTTTCGAGACGACAACCACATCATTTATTATTCCTACGGCAAACCTTATGGAACGAATGCTGGTTATTTTTTGTTTGACAAAACTTCAGGAAAATCTGAATTAATTTTTTCGCACATCTCTGAACTTGCAGAAAAAGAAACAATTAATGGTTTCGATATTCACCCAACACAAAATAAACTGTTAATTCCTGTTGTTTATGCGTCGAAATCGCCAATGATTTTAGAATACAACATGGATTCGCACAAAACGGATACATTAAATGCCGCTTTTGATTCTCAAAATGGACAGAGAATTTGTTTATGGCTGAATTATGACAAAACAGGAAATCAAGTTTTATATTGTCTCTATCCTCGTGCAGTCTTAAGTGATTATGGATTTATTGATACCGAGATAGGAATATTAGACCGAGCCAATTTGTCAAAGCGAATCTTGGATGTGAATACTGAAGCAGGTGGAAAATCGGTAAGTATTTTTTCGAGTTGGTCGCCTGACGATAAACACGTACTTTTTAGCAGCGCACCCTTGAGTCTTCATCATCATTCTATTGGAGCTTATTCGCTTTACATTTTAAAAAACGTTAATCCGTAATATTTTTAAATCAGTTTCACAATTTTATGTGAAACTGATTTTTTTACAAAAATTAATATCTTTTTAAAGTGTTAAAAATTCCGACTCCGACTAATCTGTCATAACCTGCCGACAAATCGGCGTAATAAACAAAAATTATATAATCATTTTCAGTTTGAAAATGACTTTCCGTGAAAGGATAAAAAATTTCTTTTTTCTTAGAATCTCGAAAAATAAAATCGTAATTATAATAACCCTGCTTGAGCGAAAGTGTTAACGTATATTCTTGATTTTCAAAGTTATACGTCATTTTATTTGTCTCAGAAAAACTCTCATTGGGCAAATTGTACAACAAATAAACGTTTCCATTTGGAATTTCATTTTGACAAGGAACGCAAAAATTCACTTTTACATAATCGGCATCAACATCGCTGTCTGTGCTGCCTTGCAGTTTAACAAAAATTTTCCCATTAAAATCCTCGTTAAAAAAATATGCTTTAAATTTCGTGTTTCTT
Organism: Rikenella microfusus; assembly: GCA_020719385.1. Lineage (GTDB taxonomy): Bacteria > Bacteroidota > Bacteroidia > Bacteroidales > DYQK01 > DYQK01. The sequence goes on from DYQK01000109.1 coordinate 1,087, forward strand.
TCTCTTTGTAAATCAACGTAATAAACATCTTTGACCGCAATTTTTTGCACATTTTCTGAAGCAAAATGCATATTTTGTGTAGAGAAATATCGAAATTCGCTGCCACCCAAAAAAATATTTTCATTTTGATAATCGTAAACCAACTCGTCAGGTTTAACAAACAGCGGCTTGAGATGCGAGATAACATTATCCCAACGCCCATTTTGCGAAATAACCACTTTCACCGACTGATACGGATTAATAAACTGAAAATTCGGGTGAAGTATTTGAAAATCAACTTCTTGCCCCGAATTTCGAAATTCATCCAAATCGGGACGTTTAACGTTTGCTTTCACAGAAACTTTCGATTCCAAAACACAAAAACGCCAAATAAACGCAATATCCTCACCTTTTCTATCAAAAGAAACCTTAATTATATAGTTTCCTGACTGCAAAAATTTAATATTCTCGTTGGGAAAAGTTAAATCGTAATGCACATACGCACAAAGCGTATTGAACGAAAATCGAAATTTCTCAATTTCATTCACCGAATTTCCATCGAAATTTTGATATTCCGAGGGCGACCAATCTGAATTGCAATGCACAAAAGAATAATAAAATTCCATTCTTTCGTTGCCGAGATAATCGAAAGAAAGTTGTAAAGTAGAATTTCCATTGAGCGGCAAAATCGGGTAAGAAAATTCCCACCCTTTTCGAAACAACATTACCGTTTTTATGTTTGCGTCAAAAATTTTATTCTCAAAAATTTCTTGCGAAAAAATTTGTGTCGAAAAAAGAAAAAAGATAAGAAAAAAAAATTTTTTCCTAATAAACATCGTTTAACTTGTTGATAAGTGAATATTTATAAAAACTGAACATTACTCAAAAATAACGTTCAATTTTTATAAAAAAATTTAAGTTTGATTTTTCTACGCTTATCTGATGTGTTTAAAATGTCAAACAAACGCTCATCAAAGAGACATTCTATCGGAACAATAAAGTTTTTCACCACAAAACTCTGAATTTCGCCCTCCGTATAACTTCGAAAAAGTTTATATTCTCTGTCTGTCAGAAAATATTGTTCAACAACTTTTTTCACAGGGTCAATAATCCAGTATTCGGGAATGCCGTGTGCGGCGTAATCTTGAAATTTTATTCCGCGGTCGTTTTTCTTTGTGCGTTTCGAAAGAATTTCTACAACAAAATCGGGAGCAGGAAATAAACACAATTCGTCGAAAAAAGTTTTTGCCGTTTTATTCAGAAAAAATAAAACATCGGGTTCATACGAGTTTTGCGTCAAGTGAATCATCATTTTCTCATAACCAACTTCACCTAATTTAGTTTGTGAATTGTGATTCTGCAACAACGTAATCAACCTTCGTCCTACTGCGGTGTGCCTTCGCGCGGCAGGCGAATGCAAAACAACTTTTCCATTAATAAATTCTGCTTTTTGGTCGTCAGAAATTTTTTGATAAAACTTTAAACGTTCAGGATTGTCGTTTTGCAAATTATATAGAATTTTTGTTTTTTCAAGCAATTCCATAATTTTTTTTACAAAAATACGATTTTTTTTTGAGAAAACCAAACTTTTTCGAAAATTTCGTTAAATTTTAGTTACTGTTTCGCGTTTTAACCATCCAACTTTTCCATCTGCGAGTTTAATTTCGTACCAAAAACCATTTTGATTCTCAATAAAAACTTTTGTTCCCTCGTGAATAATAAATAATTCTGTACTTTTATCCTCAGGCGCGCTCTTGACAACCGCCGATGGACTCGTAATAATTGCCGAATTTCGATTTGTGAGAGAATTGTGTTGTTTATTCGCAAAAATAAACGCCGAGAGAGAAACCAAAAACACAAAAATTCCTGTGAAAAACGCAATTTTTTTAACTGACGAGTTATTGAGAAAGACAAAAATCAAGCCGCACAAAAGCGTAACGATGAACATCGAGATACTCAGAGCCGCCCAATTATCTGTTGACTGACTTTTAATTAAATTTTTCACCCAAACAGAGAGAAAAAATTCAGGTAAAACCTCGATTTTGTCGGTAGTTTTCTGTTGTGCGAGTTTTAAATTAAATTGTGTTGCCTCGTCACTCGGATTTAACAACAAACTTCGTTCATAATTTAAAATTGCATAAGCGAAATTGCCCATTTTATAATGTGCATTGCCCAAATTGTAATAAATCTCGGCGGCTTCGTTGCCTGAGTTTAAAATTTTTTCATATTCCTCAACGGCTTTCGAATATTGTCCTTTCGAATAATAATCGTTGGCAGTTTTGTAAAGTTCTTGATTAGCAAAGAGATACGAAAAATTGAAAATCCCACAAAGAATTAATAAAAGAATTTTTGTTTTCATAAATTTTAAAATTTTTTTCAACGCACAAAAATACAAAATCGCAACGAAATAATAAAAAACTCTGTTCATTTTTAGAAATTTTTAATATTTTTTAACATTTTATTGAAAATTTTTTTCTAAAATAAAAAAAATTATATAACTTTGCAAAAAAATTATTCTATGGAATTAATTGGTCGTTATAACAAAGCCGAGATTTTCACCGAAATTATTGATAGCGAATCTATTTCGCAAATTTATGGAATGTTAAACGTTCCTGCTTTTGCCGATTCGCAAATAAAAATTATGCCCGATGTTCATTATGGAAAAGGTTGCGTGGTCGGTTTTACGATGACCTTGAACGAATGGGTTTGTCCGCGAATTGTTGGAGTTGATATTGGTTGCGGAATAAATGCGTATAAAATTGGGAAAATTGATTTTCAATGTTCCGATTTTGATAAATTTTTGCGAGAAAATATTCCCTCAGGCAGAGAGACTCACTCTGTTAAAAGAGATAATTATTTCTCTGAATCTCCCGAATTATCAAGTTTAATATCGAAAGTTGGTCTCAAAGATTATCAGCGAATAGTGAAAAGTGTCGGCACTTTGGGCGGAGGAAATCATTTTATTGAGTTAGCAAAAAATGAACATGACGAAATTTATTTAGTCATTCATAGCGGCAGTCGATATTTAGGTGTTTTAGTTTGCGAATTTCACATAAATCGAGCAAAAGAATTTTTGAGACAAAAATTTTCAGGAGCAAGTGCGTTCAATAATTTTGAATTTATGCCTCGTGAAAATGAAGGTGCGGAATATGTTCAGGATTTGAAAATTACGCAAGAATATGCTTCAACGAATCGAAGAGTGATGGCACAAATTCTTATCGAAGGTTTTTTTAACAAAAAATTCTCGAAATGCGAGGTTATTGAGAGTATTCACAATTATATAGATTTCAAGGACAAAGTCGTTCGCAAAGGAGCAACATCGGCACGCAAAGGGTTGGCAGTAATAATCCCGATGAATATGCGAGATGGTTCAATAATCGCAACAGGTTTAGGAAATTCTGAATGGAATTTATCTGCTCCTCACGGTGCAGGCAGACTTTTTGGACGCGGCGATGCAAAAAAATTAATTTCGCTGCAAGAATTTCAAGAATCGATGGAAGGAATATTTTCAACCTGCATCGATACATCAACCATTGACGAATCGCCGATGGCATACAAACCCATTGACGAGATAATTTCTCGAATCAAAGATTCTGTCGAGATAACAAACGTAATTAAACCAATTTACAATTACAAAGCAAGCGAATAAACGTTTTTATTTTGTCTCTAAAAATTCGACTTTACCTGTTTCTAAATTATACATTGCTCCGACAACCAAAACTTTTCCGTTCGCAATTAATTCTTTCACTACTTTGCTTTTTTCTTTTATCGCTTTTATCGAATTTATTACGTTGTTGTGTGCAATGGCATCGACATATTCAGAGTTGTGTGAATTGTGTTCACCTTTTACATTTGTACTTGCATCAACTGCGGGTTTTAACTTTGTCAATAACTGACTTAGATTGCCTAATTTTACGTTGTCTGCGGCACCTTTTGCTGCGCCGCAATGTGTGTGTCCCATCACAACAATTAATTTTGCACCTGCCACTTGCGTTGCGTATTCCATGCTTCCCAAGATTTCGGTGTCATCGGAAAAATTGCCTGCAATACGTACTTCGAAAATATCGCCGATTCCTTGGTCGAAGACGTGAACTGCCGAGGTTCGAGAATCCATACAACTTATGACAAAAGCAAATGGAAATTGTCCCTCTGCAGTCTGATGAACTTGTGATTTAAAATCTCGTTTTAAAACTTGATTCGAAGTAAACCGAAAATTGCCTTCTTTTAGCATTTCTAACGCTTTTTGCGGCGTAATTGATGTCTGAGATTCCTTTGTTTGTGTTACCGTAGCAACTTTTTTGTGCGAAACAGAGTCGCATTTTGTCGAATCAACAGACGAATGTTGTTTATTGGAACTTTGTCCACACGAAAACAGCAACAGAGAAGTTGCGACAAGAACTGCGAAATTACGAATTTCAAATTTTTTTTTCATAGATTTCTTTTTTTGTGAATGTGAAGTGCGAAGGTAAACAATTTTTTTGTTTTTTAAACTTTTTTTTCATTTTTTCTTGCTTTCGCAATTTTTTTTTTCAAAATGAAAAATCTAAATTTGCATTCCGCAAAAAAAACGAAAAATGACGAGTTTTACTCGCAATATTTCAGTTTCACCGCCTGCAGACAAATATAAATTTGCTTTAAACCGTTAAAATTTAACGAATCGAAAGAATCAGAAATAAAATATTCATACGAATTGTCGATATTTTTTTCGAGAATCATAAAATTCCAGTTTCGACCAACAATAAACGCACCGCGAATCAAATTTGATTTGTTTAACGCCAAAGCAACCAACATTTCCGCCAACAGTTGATGATGAGCATCAACAGAATGCTTTGTTTGTTTAAATTCCTGAATAAAAAAATATGGTTTTTGGGGTTCGTGTATGCCCGAAGCAACCATAAAATCAGTTTTTCCACCAAATTCAACATCATTAATTACTGCTTTTAAGGGTTTATCAAAAAATCCACGCTTATTTTTCATCAAAAAATCAACTTTATTGAGAATATTGCTGATAAAGTACATTTTTAAATCCTCTTCAGCATAACTCATTACAAAATCGCGATGCTTTTCGATAAGAGAAATAAAAAAATTTGATTCCTCTTCACTCAACGCATAATCAAAATTGAACCATTCGTCGAAAATATCGGTTTTCTTTCCCGAATTCAAATCAACAACTTGCACCAAATCGTCAAATTTGGCAGTTTGAAAAATAATTTTTTCAGGTTTTCCCATAAAACAATTTTATTTTTTGCAGCAAAGATACGAAATATTTTTCAGAAAATATTAATTTTCTAGTGAAAAATATTTGCTTTCGCAAAAAAAAATTATATATTTGCGTTGTTTAAATTTTAATTCTCACTCAAAAAATCGGTTTTATGAAAACAACTTTATTTTTTTTATTAATTTTTTCTGCGAATTTCGTTTTTGCATAGAAAACAGTAACAGGAATTATCACTGATAAATCAGGAAAACCTGTTGTTGATGTAAAAGTCTCGGTGAAAAATGCGAATAATCAAACTTTTACCGATAATGATGGGAAATATTCCATCGAAGTGCCTGAAGACAAAACTATTCTCGAATTTTCGAAAAGAGAATTTCGCGCGCAAGAAGTCGAAATCACAGGAAATGTGATGAATATTGTTTTAACTGCTCTTTCGGATGTCAAAGACATTTTCGAATTAAGTTTAGAAGAATTGATGCAAGTGGAAATAACTACCGCAAGTAAAAAAACCGAAAAACTTCCTGACATTCCTGCCAGTGTTGTTGTTATAACGCGCGGCGATATTGAAAAATACGGTTATCAAACTCTTGACGAGATTTTCGAAAATGTGCTTGGTTTTTACAAATATGACGATTATCGAAACCTTAATTATGGTGTTCGCGGTTTTTTCACAAATATGTTTATTCGTAACATCATTGTTATGGTGAATGGGATTGACCAAAAATTCTTTTATAATGGTACAGTTCAGTTGAATGGAATAAATTTACCCATTATTTCCATCGACAGAATCGAAATTGTGCGTGGTCCAATGTCGGTTATATATGGGAATGATGCATTTTTTGGTGCAATAAACATTATCACTAACGACATTAAGGAAAATAGGCTGAATAGTGTTGCGAATATTTCGTATGGTTCAGAAAATACGTTGAATGTTGGTTTAAAAATGGGCGGGAAAATAAATCATTTAACGTTTTCCGTTTTGGCAGGTTATAAAGAAACCGAAGGAAGAGATATTCCGTTCAATAAACTTTGCGATTCAGTGCAAACGTATTCAAAAAAATGGCGAAAAGATGGAACAACCAAAGATTTTTTTAAATCGAAGATAGTTTACGCAAATATTTCGGGAGAATATAAAGATTTTTACTCGAATATGAGCGTTGCCAATTCGAATCGAAACATTATTGGTATAATGGCGCCCATTTTAGAAGCCGAACCAACTAATTTTGATGTTCTTATACTGAACAATAACATTGGTTGGAAAAAAACAGTGAATGAAAAATTAAATTTTAACATTCACATCGATAATTTTTTCGGCCGCGCCAATACTCAAACCAAAAATCTTATTGCTGGCTTGAAGTATGGAAATTCTACTGTGGTAAGCAATAGATTTCTTATCGAAGCGACAATTTTTTATCATCCGTTGAAAAATTTGAAATTAATGGCGGGGACAAATTATTGCAACCAATATTTTGTTGAAGACGTTACTGATTTGCCGATTGGAATAACCAGCAATTTTGATACTAAAGCATTGGATCCGATAATTTCAAAATCGTTTTTTGCACAAACAGAATTTCGATTTTTTGAAAAATTTTTAATTGTTGTCGGTGGACGAATCGAAAAACAAAATGCGTATGATATGAAAAATGTTTGGTATGAGAATTTTGTTACCGCAAAGGATTCTACGTATTCTTACACAAAAGATGAAATGACTTTCGTGCCGCGGTTGGCTTTAGTTTATAATATTTCGCCGCGAAGTGTGGTTAAATTAATGTATGGTAAAGGTTTGAGTTTACCTTCGTTTTGGGAAAATTGCTTTTTTTTGGGGAAAACGCATCCAGAACTCGAAAACCAATATATAACCACACAAGAAATTAGTTTTTCTGCGTTGTTAGGAAGTTCAATAAACTTTAATGCAAGCATTTTTTATAATCAAATCGAGAAATTAATCACGCGAACGTCTTATTGGAACGATTCTGAACGGCGTTTTATTATGATGAGCGGCAATTCCGGGAAATTAGAAACTCTTGGCGGCGAAATTGAGTTGTTAATTAAACCTTTTAATGCTTTATTTTTCGATTTGGCGGTCAGTTATCAGAAAACGAAAGACAAAACGAATCATATCGAGGCAGGATATTCGCCCAATTTTTTGGGTTATGCGAAAATGTCGTATCAAATTACTTCGAAAATGACGTTTAGCATGTTAGGAAATTATGTTAGTGCGATGGAATCTGCTTTTGACCCAACACCAAAAGATGTAACAGACCCGAATTCGCTTCCCAAAGGACGAATCAGTAAACCCGGCAAGGAACATTTTGATTTATCTGCCAATATTCGTTACGACAATTTCTTGAGTAAACAAATTTATTTCAATTTGCACGGAAAAAATTTGTTGCAACAAGAGATTTGGTATGCTCCAACTCTCGACAACGTAAGTTTTTTGCCAAAAGGCACACTTCACAATTCGATTTTATTAATGTTTTCGATGGGAATAAAATTTTAAATTAATTATTTCTGCCAAAGTTTAAACAATTTTGGCAGAAATTGTTTAAACTTTAGATTGTTCAACATTTCTATTGCTTTATGTGATGGAAACGGTTTTTTATTTTCGTTTTTTTCTAAACTTTTTTCATTTTTCGCTTGCTTTTCGCAAAAAAAAATTATATTTGTAACGTTTAACAAAATCTCTCACTCAAAAAATCAGTTTTATGAAAACTTTTTTATTTTTTTTATTAATTTTTTCTGCGAATTTCGTTTTTGCATAGAAAACAGTAACAGGAATTATCACTGATAAATCAGGAAAACCTGTTGTTGATGTAAAAGTCTCGGTGAAAAATGCGAATAATCAAACTTTTACCGATAATGATGGGAAATATTCCATCGAAGTGCCTGAAGACAAAACTATTCTCGAATTTTCGAAAAGAGAATTTCGCGCGCAAGAAGTCGAAATCACAGGAAATGTGATGAATATTGTTTTAACTGCTCTTTCGGATGTCAAAGACATTTTCGAATTAAGTTTAGAAGAATTGATGCAAGTGGAAGTGTATTCCGCCACGCGTACGAACCAACGCATCAACGAAGCACCGGCGACAATTATGGTTATCACAAGAGAAACAATTAAAAATCGTGGATATGGAACTTTAAATGATGTTTTACGAGATTTGCCCGGCGTAGATTTGCAACGGTTAAACGGTTGGTATGGAACATTTTTCTCGCAACGAGGATTAATGGGAGACGAAAATAAACGAACTATCGTTATGGTTAACGGAATTGTGGATAATCAACTTTGGGGAAACGAAGTGTTTGTCGGGTATAATTTACCGCTTCATAATGTGGAACGAATCGAAATTATTTGGGGACCAGTTTCTTCACTTTACGGAGCAAATGCTTTTAACGGCATTATCAATGTTGTTACTGAAACAACGAATAACAAAAATTTTACTCAAGTAAATATTGGCGGCGGAAGTTTTGAAACTTCGTTTGCCAATTTTCAATTTGCTAAAAAACTTACCGAAGATTTGCGATTATCTGTCGCAGGAAATATTTTTGACACCAAAGGACCAACATTCGAACACAATTATGACCCTGATTTTTCAAATGCGTATGTTGACAAAGCGTATGCTTTTGATGTTCAACTGCATTATCGCAAGGCAGAATTTTTTGTGCGACATTTTCGTCAGCCGCAAGGTTTAGGAAATTCAAGTGCTGCTCCGTATAAATATTTGTACGATATTCGCAAAAATCGCACTTTTCCTGATTCGTTGAAAACTTTTGGCAGCGGCAACAGCATTAGTTCCGATATTTTTGGCGATGCAGGAATGCGGTTTCCCATCAGCGGAACGACTATTGCGTTTAAAGAAGAGTTTAAGACAATCTCAAATTTGTCAATTAATTTCTCTGCGTATTTTCGAAATACGAATATTGATGCAGACCATTGGGATTATATATATAAAATTCGCACTCGAACTAACGCAACTAATCCAGATAAAAAAGATACAAGTTTTTTTGACAAAGTTGACTTATGGGTTTTTGCAAACGGTTATGGAATGGAATTGCGTTCTACGTATCAATTTCCATTTTTGACTTCAGTGCTTGGAGTTTCGCTTGATTTTAACGATGTGCCGCTCGATTATACGAAGGAAACTTACTCAACTTACAACGGAATTTTGGAGTTAATTAGTCCGAAAGTCGATATTCGACGCATTTCTTTCAGAAATATTGGTACATTTGGGCAATTTTTAATTCCGATTTGGGAGAAACTTCAGATAACATTAGGTGCGAGAGTCGATTTTAACAATTATTATGGAAATGTTTTTACGCCGCGCGTTGGTTTAGTCGGAACAATTACTGAAAATTTGACGCTCAAACTTTTGTATGGCACAGCATTTCGCGCACCGACAGCAAGAGAAATGTATTCCACATGGGTTGGACAAGCCGACAGAATCTCAAATCCTGATTTAAAACCTGAAAAATTGCAGTCATTCGAAACGTCAATTATTTATGATTTCAGAAAAAAAATGAGTTTCGAGATAAGTGCGTTTCAAAATTATGCCACAGATGTTATTTTTTCGAATGTTGACATTGGAAACGGCAAAACCCAAAATCAAAATTTAGGAAAAATGAACATTTACGGTTGTGAAACAAGAATCGCAACGCAATTTTTCAAAGGTTTTTATGCTTTTGGAAGTATCTCTTACCAAAAAGGCTAGCAAACTATTCTTGCCAAAAAGGGAAAAGGAATTTTTGACCCAATTATTGTCGATTCGGTTTACACAAAATACACCGTCGAAATCCCAAATATTTCGCAATGGAAATGGAATGTTGGTTTTGATTATCGAATTACGAAATTCTTGAATATCAGTTCGGTGCTGAATTGTGTGGGCAAAAGAGCAACAACATTCACAAATCCAATTCGAGAAATTGAAGGTTATATGCTTGTTGATGCGAATATTACTTTTGATATTACCCAATATTTGTTTGTTTCATTGCAAGTAAAAAATCTTTTAGATACGGAAAACTACGACCCGGGTGTTCGTACAGCGAATGAAACTTCGCGATTAGCAAAAATTGAACAGACTAAACGTTGTTTTTATGTAAAATTAGGTTTAAATTTCTAAAAATATTCGGTGTTTTCATTTTTTTCGAAAAAAGATGAAAACACTTTTTTTATTCGCAATATTTCAGTTTCACGGC
>DYQK01000110.1 GCA_020719385.1 Rikenella microfusus
TTACTTCCCATCTGAAATGTTCCGCCTTTCACGAGGACAAAACGCATTCCTGTGATATTTTCAACAATTTCTTCGGGATTTTTTGCTTCAAAAACAAGTTTAACGGTTTGATTTTCAATAATTTCGATGTTTTTTGTTTGGTTTCCGAGAGTAAAAGAATGATTTCCTGCTGAGAATTGTAAAATTACTTGATTCGCAGCGATGTCTACAAAGAATTTGCCATCAACAAATAATTTACCTGTTTCGGTGGTTCGTAAGTCGAGCATTCCGAATTCTGTTGGTTTATTTTCGGGGCATCGAAGACAAAAACCTGTTACATTCAGTTGTCCTCGTTCTTCGGGATTTTGTGTGTTGTTACTTAATTGTTGCACATTATTTCTTGTTCGAATAAAAACATCTTCGATTCTTTGTGGTTTTTGTAGTTCTTGCACAAGAAATTTAGTATAAAGTCCGTTGTTTTCTTCGGAGTTGTCGGATGCATATTCACCTTCGTTTGCTGCGAAGGCAATAATTGTCCCTGCGCTTTGTCCGCTGACGAGTTTAAAACCTCGATTTTGTCCTTCGTTCCAGTCTCTTCCGTTTACTTTCCATTTTCGAGTAGGAAATGGATTATTTCGGCATGCATCAAGAATCAAAATGTTCACGGAACTTTTGGGAAACAAATCCGTAATTCGGCTTATTGGAATTGCTTCTCCGACAATGTCATCTTGATTTTCCAATATTGCGTCAGTTGGGATGAGATAATTAATTCCATTAACTGCCATTCCGTGTCCTGCGTAATAAACCATTACAACTTGATAATTGTCAACTTTACCTCGTAAATTACTAATGGCTTTGTTCATTTTTTTCAAATCTGCATTTTCAACGAAAATTACCTCGAATTTGAGTTCTTCGAGTATTTTTTTCATCATTTTAGCATCGTTGATGGGATTTTTTAAATCTCTTCCCACCTCATAATCGGCATTTCCCACTACGAGGGCGATTCGTTTTTCTGTTTGTGCGAATAAATTTATTGAAAATAAAAATATCGCAACGAGAATTAATACATTTTTCATAGTTTTTAAATTTTGTGCTGCAAATTTACAAAAAAGTTTTTATATAAGACTCGAAAAAGTAAAAATTCCACAAAAAAAAAATTAATTATTTTCGAGAAAGTTTTATATTTTTGTGAGAAATTTAAACATAAATTTTGATGGCTGAAGAAACACGATTTGTCTGCGATACTGATGGGAAAATCATTGACATTTTGCACACTTCCAAAGGTTCTTATTTACAGCCTAATGGATTTCGCACCGATGTTCTGCAAGATAAACCTCATTTTAATAAACGTTTGCAAGAAGACCATGGTACCTCGCATACACACGAAACTTACACGCAAACCAATCCTGTTACAGACGAAATATTCACAGGTGTGGATAGAAATAATACTCACGTTCCAACTTTCGAAGAAATTTTAAACATAACCGAAGAAATAGCAGATAAAATTTTATGAAAACAAAATACAGCAACGAAGAAATTCATCAAATAATTATTGATGAAAGTTTTATTCAGACAATAAAATGGACAAACAATGCTTCCGATTTGCAAATCATTTTAGATTGGTGTGGACAACCCGATATTGCATTTTCCGTAGTGAATGCTGTTTTTTTGCATTTTGAATTTGTTTGGGATGTGAAAATGGAATGGCAATACGGCGAACAACAGGTCGGAATGCCCGAAATTAGCCATTTTTATTTTGAAAAAACCGACAATTTTTATTTCATTTCCTTGATTTTTGATTTTCACCCGAAAGGGTTTATTCAGTTAAAATGTAATAATTTACATTTCTGTTTTCAATAATTTTTTTCGAAAAATTGGAATCTCAAACGTTAAAAGTCAAAAATGCATACGAATTCCATAAAAAATTAATTTTTTTTTCGAGAAAAATTGTTTTTTTGGGGAAATTTTCGTATTTTTGCAAAAAATATTGAAAATATGGGTTATACAAATTTTACTTTATCCGAAGTTGTCGAGACTTTTGAGTTGACTTACAAAAAATTGAATCTTTTTCCCGAAATTGTTCCGATTCCAATAAAAATTTATTCGCACTTTTTAACGAGAAAAAGAAAAAACCCACTGACACGATTTTCGGTTGCGTTACGACAGCCGCAGAATGGCGATTTTTGCGGCTGCAAAATTCCGAATTAACTCTTGATTCAGAAAGTTATGGCACAGAAAGTCTCGAAAAAGTTCTTGGCATTTTCCAACAAATTATCGATTTTTATAAAAAATAAATAAATTTTTGTCGAAAAAAAAATTGTCAGATTTTTTTTGAAACCTGACAAATTTTGTGAAAAAAATTATTTTATCAATTCGACACTGCGTTTGACAAATTTCGTTAAATCCTCACCTTTGAGCATATTATTCGCCAAAAGTGCCAAATCAATTAATTGTTTAACCAGATGATTCGATTTCCCAAAATTCGCTAAGACAGACTCTTTCTCGTCTTCTAATTCTCGAATCAGACCTTCGAGTTCCTCAAGACGGTCTTTCTCGAATTGCGGAATTTCCGCTTCTTTTTTGTCTTTGTGCAACGATTCTAACGAAGTTTTCTCAACTTCTAAGGGGCTAACCTTCTCTTCTAAGACAGAAACATCTTTGCCCACAGACTCGTCTTTTTGCTGTAAAATTTGGTGAATTATCGGGTGATTCGAGTTAATTATCAAATTGTAATTATCAGGCAAATCCGCATAATATCCGCTAAAACTTCCCGATTTTGACATCTCTTTCATTCTTCGCAAATATTCGGGAAAAGTAATCATTACAGGCATCTCATTTTCGTTCATTGGCTCGAAAACGACCATAAAATTATTTTTCTCAGGCGTTACGCTTCGAAAAACTGGTCTCAAAGCAGTTTGTTGCTCCGCCGTAAGTTTCGATTCCAATTTCGAATCTTTGTTTATCAACTTTTCAACGACATCAGAATCTACGCGTGCAAAATGTTTCTCCGCAAATTTGCGTTCAAAAAACGAAATAAAATGCGAATCAAGTTGACCGTCCATAAAAAGTACGTCATAACCCTTCGCCTTCGCCGCTTCGATAAAAGTGTATTGCGAATCAACGTCATTTGCGTACAGATAAACCAACTTTTTGTCTTTATCTGTTTGATTTTCTTTGATTAACGTTTCATACTCTTCGAGAGTGAAATATTTATTTTCTGTGTTTTTGAAAAGAAAAAACGAATTTGCTCTTTCCCAAAATTTCTCATCTGTTAAAATACCGTACTGAATGAACAATTTGAGATAATCCCATTTCTTTTCAAAATCGGGGCGTTGATTTTTAAATATTTCGGTGAGTCTATCTGCGACTTTTTTGGTTATGTGACTCGAAATTTTCTTAACATTCGAGTCGCTTTGCAGAAAACTTCGCGAAACATTTAACGGAATATCGGGAGAATCAAGCACTCCATGCAACAACATTAAAAAATCAGGAACTATTCCTTCGACAGAATCCGTTACAAAAACTTGACGGCAATAAAGTTGAATTTTATTTTTTTGTATCTCCAAATTGTTTTTTATTCGCGGAAAATACAAAATGCCTGTCAAATTAAACGGATAATCAACGTTCAAATGAATGTTAAACAACGGTTCGTCGAAACTTTCGGGGTAAAGTTCTTTGTAAAAATTTTTATAATCCTCATCGTTCAACTCTGATGGTTTGCGAGTCCAAGCGGGTTTCGGATTATTGATGATTTTGTCTTTGTCTGTTTCGAGTTGTTTGCCGTCTTTCCATTCTTTTTCCTTTCCAAAACCGATTTCTACGGGCAAAAATTTGCAGTATTTTTTCAATAACTTTTCGATTCGGTCTTCTGCGGCGAATTCTTGCGAGTCGTCATCGAGATGTAAAACTACGTCGGTGCCGCGTTTTTCTTTCTCGATGGTTTCGATTTGATATTCAGGACTTCCATCGCAGCTCCATTTAACGGCTTCTGCTCCGTTTTGATAAGATTTTGTGAAAATCTCGACTTTTTTCGAAACCATAAATGCCGAATAAAAACCTAAACCGAAGTGTCCGATGAGTGCCTCGGCTTTGTCTTTGTATTTCTCCAAAAAATCTTCCGCAGACGAAAAAGCAATTTGATTTATATATTTCTCGACTTCAATTTTTGTCATTCCGATTCCTGCATCAGAGATAGTTAACGTTTTTTTCTCGGTGTCGAGAAATATTCGTACTGTGAGGTCGCCGAGTTCGGAGGAAAATTCGCCTGCTGAGGCAAGTGCTTTGAGTTTTTGAGTTGCATCAATAGCGTTAGAAACGACCTCGCGAAGAAAAATTTCGTGGTCTGAATATAAAAATTTCTTGATAATAGGGAAAATATTCTCGGTAGTTACACCAATTTTACCCGTTTGCATAATGTTTTTGTTTTAAAAAGTGAGTAAAAAAAATTTCGCTGCAAAATTATAAAAGATTTCGAAATTTCGAAATCTTACAAACGTTAAATATAGTTAAAAATACTTAATTTTTTATAATATTTATTTTGTAAAAAGAAAAATCAAAAAAAATTTAACAAAAAAATTTTTTTTCTTTGTGAGAATCGTTTACTTTTGCAAAAAAATTATTTTTGAACAGAATTAAAAAAATTTTATTTATCTTTGCCAAAAATTTTATTCAAAAAAGTACTTTAAAGAAAAATGGGATTATTTTCGTTTTTAACACAAGGAATTGCTATCGATTTAGGAACCGCCAACACGGTCATTATGTACAATGACAAAATTGTTGTTGATGAACCTTCTATTGTTGCTTTCGATGTTTCAACACACAAATTAATTGCTATCGGGAAAAAAGCCCGACAAATGCACGGAAAAACTCACGAGAATATCAAAACCGTCAGACCCCTTAGCGATGGAGTTATCGCAGACTTCGACGCAGCTGAAATTATGATTCGAGAAATGATAAAAATGAGTTACCCCAAAAGACGATTATTCACTCCAGCCTTGCGACTTGTTGTAGGAATTCCGTCAGGAAGCACCGAAGTTGAACGCCGAGCAGTTCGCGATTCTTCCGAGCAAGCAGGAGCAAGAGAAGTTTATATGATTCACGAACCAATGGCTGCTGCCATCGGCATCGGAATCGACGTAGAAGCACCTGATGGAAATATGATTATTGACATCGGCGGCGGAACAACCGAAATTGCTGTCATCTCGCTTGGCGGAATTGTTTGTAACCGTTCAATAAGAATTGCAGGAGACGATTTCACTGACGACATTCAAGAATATATGAGACATCAGCATAACATCAAAATCGGTGACCGAACGGCTGAGGACATAAAAATCAATGTTGGTGCCGCACTTTCTGAATTAGACAAGCCGCCGCAAGATTATCTCGTTCGCGGTCCGCATCAAATGACTGCTTTGCCCATCGAGATTTCGGTTTCGTATCAAGAAATATCTCATTGTTTAGATAAATCTATCAATAAAATCGAAACTGCATTGTTGAGTATTTTGGAACTTACTCCGCCTGAGTTGTATGCAGATATTTACCGCAATGGAATTTATCTCACGGGCGGCGGTGCGTTGCTTCTAGGTATGGACAAACGTTTGTCGGAAAAAACCAATTTGCCTGTTCGAGTTTCGGAAGATCCGTTGCACGCAGTTGCTCGCGGAACAGGAATTGCTCTCAAAAATATCGATAAATTTCAATTTCTGATGAGATAACAAAACTATGCTAAGTATTTGGAAATTTATTATCAAATTTCATGTATCCATATTTTTTGTGATTCTCGAAATATTTGCCTTTTTAATGATTATTTCTTACAATAAAAATAAAGAGGCAATATTTTTACATTCCGCAAACGCATTCACGGGTTACATCTATAAATGGTTAAACCCCGTTTTTTCATATTTTGCCGTTAAGGAGGAAAATAAATTTTTAATCGAGGAAAATGCTTGGTTAAAGAATGTTTTATATACTTTTCAACGTTTTGACACAGCCAAGTTTCGAACTTTTCAAGACACAGCACATCAACAGCAATATCTCTACAAAACTGCCAAAATAATTTACAATTCTATTTCTCACACAAATAATTATTTAACCATTGACAAAGGCAGAAAACAGGGCATCGAAAAAGATATGGGCGTAATGTCTGTGCAGGGAATTGTCGGAATTGTTGTTGATGTGTCAGATAATTTTTCACTTGTTCTTTCAGTTTTAAATTCGAAAGGCGGAATAAGTGCAAAAATTCGGAATAACAATTATTTTGGGTCAGTTACTTGGGACGCAAAAGATTATCGTTATGTAAAGTTGAACGAAATACCGAATCACGTTCCCGTAAAAATCGGCGATTCTATTGTTACAAGCGGATATTCGCACATCTTTCCGCAAGGACTTCCCATCGGGGTAATTACAAGATTTTTTAAAAAAGGAAATGACAATTTTTATGACATAACTCTGAAATTATTTTCCGATTTAAAAGCGGCAGATAACGTCTATGTGATAAAAAATATTTTTCAACAGGAACAACAACAATTGTTAAAAAAAGTTAAAAATGTTCAGTAGCAAATTACTTCAATATATTGGGATATTTTTATTTGCGATATTGTTTCAAGTTTTAATTTTGAATCAAGTGCGTCTCACGCCCTTAGACCTCTCGCCGATGTTATATATTTTGTTTTTGCTGCTCCTGCCCTTCGAAACTTCGAAATCTATTTTGTTGCTCATTGGTTTTCTCGTTGGGCTAACAATTGATATGTTTACAAACACAATAGGAGTCAACTGTGCTTCAACGGTTATGATGTGTTATTTTCGACCAAACATCATTTTTTCTCTCTCCTCGCGCGACGATGTTAAGGGAAATAAACCGACAATTCACCATATGGGGCTAATGTGGTTTATTAAGTATACGCTTTTCTCGGTTTTTATTCATCACTTTTTTTATTACTATTTGGAAGTTTTTACCTTATCAAATTCGTTTTTCACTCTGTTAAAAATCATCACCGCAACGATATTTTCCTCGTTGTTGATAATTTGTAGTCAATATTTTATTTTTAAAGAGTGACGGTTTAATCTCCGCCTCCTCCACATCCGCCGCAACCTCCGCCGCTGTCGCTGCTACTGCCGCAGCCGCCTCCGCCGCTTGAGTCTGAACCTGATGAGGAAGAACTGTAAGGTTCAACATACGAGGAATAGCCCGAAAATGCGGGAGTCAACAACAATGCACCAACACCTAAGCCTGCGGCTAACAATAAAACGTTGTTGTTATTATTGTTATTTTCTGAATTGTTAGTCGTTGTGTCGTTTTTTGAAAAATTTATTTCTGAATGAGAAATATTTTCTTTTAAATTTTTCAAATATTCTTTTCCTGATTTTGTGGCACGCAACGCAGGAATTGAACATAACCACAAAATAAACGTTAAAATCACAAGGAAAATTAATAATCCGACAGGTTTATCTCGCGAAATACCTAATATTAACTTTGTTACTGGGAAAAATAACGTTACAGAAAACATAAAAAAATACAAATACTGAATTTTCTCCATCAATGCGGCGTAACGTAACAATTTTTTTCCTTGCAAAATTGAGATTGTTTTCTCAATTTTGGGTTTCAGAGCGAGATATAAATCTCGAAGCGTAACGAGAGTCAAAGTTTTTGAGGTCGAAAAATAATTGTGAACGGTTTTTTCGTAATCAACCAATTCTGTAATATTTTCTTTTTTTGCATTTTTCAAATTTTTACTTCCCTCGTGAATGAGAAAACCTTTGCTTATCAACGATAATAAAATTGTCTTTGTAACAGCCAATTTATCTCGGCGATAACGCAAAATAAGTGCTTCGAAACTGTCAATTTTTGTATCAAATTTTTTCGCTTTCTCTGATTCTTCTAAGGAATTGTCGAGAAAAGGAATTAAAATTCGGTAAAAAATGTACATTGCTGTTGCAAAAAGAAAAAAATACAACAGAAATGTTGGTCCAGGAATTTCTTTAATCCAGTCGATCATAAAAAAAATTTTAAAGACAAAGATATAAAAAATTTTTCTTTTTTCCAAAAAAATTATAAATAAAAAATTTTTTTTCGTTAAAAATGATATTTTTTAACACTTTTTATAATTTGGGGAAGAAATTTTTTGCGAAAAATAAAGTTTTTTATACTTTTGCAGTTTGAAAAATATCGAAAATATGGAAGATAATACATTAAAATATCGCAAATATATTCGTTGGTTTTGGATTTTGTTTGCGAGTCCGTTTGTGATTTTAATCTTAGTTTTTATTCTGATTCTCTCTGGAGTAATGGGTTTTATGCCGTCTTTTGAGGAATTGGAAAATCCGAAGAGCAATTTGGCATCAGAGGTTTATTCGTCTGACGGTCAACTTTTGGGGAAATATTACCGTCAGAATCGTACTGTGGTGAATTTTCAAGAGATTTCGTCTTGGCTGGTAAAAGCGTTAGTTGCAACCGAGGATGCTCGTTTTTACGAACATTCAGGAATTGATGGGCGAAGTCTTGGTCGCGTGTTGTTTAAATCGGTTTTGTTGCGTCAAGGCGCAGGCGGCGGAAGTACCATTTCGCAGCAGTTAGCAAAAAATCTTTTTCCGCGAGATACCTCGCATTATAGTTCGGGTTTTACAAAAAAATTGAGTCTTGCGACAACAAAGTTCAAAGAATGGGTTACAGCGGTAAAGTTAGAGAGAAATTACACAAAAGAGGAAATTTTGGTGATGTATCTCAATACTGTTCCTTTTGGAAGTGAAACTTACGGCATAAAATCTGCTTCTCGCACATTTTTTAACAAAAATTCTGATTCTGTGAAAATCGAAGAAGCAGCAGTTTTAATCGGACTTCTCAAAGCACCGACTTATTATAACCCGAAGCTTCATCCCGAAAGGTCAAAGGAACGCAGAAATACGGTTATGACTCAAATGGTAAAATATGGTTATCTCAAGCAAAAAGAATATGATTCGTTGAGTAAATTGCCGATAAAGTTAAAATATAAACTTCAAACGCACCGCGAAGGTTTAGCAACATATTTTCGCGAATATTTGCGACTAACAATGACCGCAGAAAAGCCTGAAGCAAAAAATTATAAGTTCTTAGGAATGAATAAATTTCGCGAAGACTCAACAGAATGGGCAGATAATCCTTTGTACGGTTGGTGTAATAAAAATGTTAAACCTGACGGCACAAATTACGATTTATATACTGACGGAATAAAAATTGTTACGACAATTAACTCGAAAATGCAGCAATATGCGGAAGAATCTGTTATGGAGCATATGGGTTTGGGCAAAGAAGCGTTGCAAGATATTTTTGACAACGACCAAAAAGGCAAGAAAAAAGCACCGTTTAGTTATCAGTTAACTGACAAACAAATTGCCGATATTTTAGAAACTTCAATGAGACGCAGTGAGCGTTATCGCTCTTTGAAACAATCAGGTTTAGATACTGCAAAAATTCGCAAAAATTTTCTCACTCCAACAGAGATGAAAGTTTTTTCATGGAAAGGAGAAAAAGACACAATTATGTCTCCGATGGACTCAATTCGATACAGTAAACGTTTTCTTCACGCAGGTTTTGTCTCTATTGAACCGCAAACGGGTTATGTCAGAGCGTATGTCGGCGATATTAATTATCAGTTTTTCAAATATGACCATGTAATGTTGTCTCGCAGACAGGTTGGGTCAACATTTAAACCTTTTGTCTATACTATGGCAATGATGCCGGGCGAGTTGTCGCCGTGTTATAAAGTGCCGAATGTTGCTGTGAGTTTCGAGATGCCCAATAATCAACCACCTTATACGCCGCGACATTCTGCCTCAAGCCGAGATGGAGAAATGATTACTCTTCGATATGGACTTGCTAATTCGTTAAATCAAATTTCTGCTTGGATTATGAAAAAATATGGACCAAAAGCAATTGTTGATTTGGCAAAAAAAATGGGCGTGAGAAGTCCGTTAGACCCTGTTTATGCGTTGTGCGTGGGTGCCGCTGAGGTAAAGTTATCTGAAATGGTTGCCGCCTACGGCACTTTTGCGAACAAAGGAATTTATGTTACTCCTGTTGTCGTGCAACGCGTTGAGGATAAAAACGGCAATGTTATCTCAATTTTCAAAGCGAAAAAGCATCAAGTTATGTCTGAAGGAACGGCATTTCGAATGTTATACTTGATGCAAGCCGTGATAAACGAAGGCACAGGTTCAAGATTGCGTGGAAAATATCAAATGACAAACGAAATTGCGGGAAAAACAGGAACAACAAACGACAATTCGGATGGTTGGTTCATCGCAACGGTTCCGAATCTGGTTTCGGGTGCTTGGGTCGGCGGCGAGGAACGAAGTATTCGATTCAATAATTCTTATTTCGGGCAAGGAGCAAGCATGGCACTTCCCATTTGGGGTTTATTTATGCAAAAAGTTTACAAAAACGGGCGTTTAAATGTTTCTCAAGATAGATTCGAAGAACCCGAAGATGACGATGGCGTTTCGTTAGAGTGTAACGAATACGAAAAGACAAAAGATGAAATTATTGATGAAGTGTATTAATTTTCTGAAAAATCGTTAATTTATGAGTTTTTTGTTTGATAAAATTATTTTCGGTCCCGTCAAAAGCAGACGTTTGGGCAATTCTTTGGGAATAAATCTTTTGCCCACCGAGATAAAATTGTGTAATTTTGATTGTATTTATTGCGAATGTGGTTTTTCGGATAGAGAATTTTTTTTGGAAAAAGAAATTCCTTCGTTAAAAGAAATTTCGCAACATCTTGAAAATCAATTAAAAATTTCAACATCGAGAAGTGAAATTCTTGATACAATAACTTTTGCAGGCAACGGCGAGCCAACTTTGCATCCGCAATTTTCAGAGATTATTGTCGAGACAATTCGTTTGCGAAATATTTATTTTCCCAAAACGCCGATAAGTGTTTTAACTAACGGAACAACGGTTCATAAACCGTTGATTTTCAATGCGTTGCGAAGTGTTGAGAATCCCGTTTTAAAACTTGATTCCGCTTTTGAGATTACGAGAAATCGAATTAATCGTCCTAAATTTCGAATGGATACAGAAATGTTAGTCGAAAATTTTTCTGCATTTGACGGAAATTTTATTTTGCAAACTTTATTTCTCAAAGGGAAAATGAATCATCAAGTCGTTGATAATACAACAGATAACGAGGTTTTTGAATGGTTAAAAATTGTGGAAAAATTAAAACCGCGTTGCGTAATGATTTACACAATTGCCCGCGAGACGCCTGTCGAGGATTTGCAAAAAATTAATATTGAAATTTTGCAGAAAATTGCTTTCGAAGTTGAGAAATTAGGAATAAAAACTCAAATTTCAGGGTAAAAATAAAAAACATCTGTCGATTATTGAAATTTTGACAGATGTTTTTTACAAAATAAAAATCTACAATTTCTCAATTTCCTCGTCAGAAAGTCCTGTATATTTTGCTATA
>DYQK01000226.1 GCA_020719385.1 Rikenella microfusus
GTTGTCTCTGTATCGCAAAATCGAATATTACTGATATGGACAATTTGCAAATTGTCCATACTTTGTAAATCAATGCGTTACAAAGAAAAAATAACAGAAAAAATGACAATTTTTTCATATTTTTCTCAAAAAAACTTCATTTTTTAGAATTCTACCGCACTTTTTCGCACTTTCAACAACTTAACTTCTTCATTATCAAAGAGTTAAATCCGAAAATTTCTCAAATAAAAAAGTTAAAATCTTTTTTCGAGACGCAAAATTATAAAAAATTTTTGAGAAAATAAAAAATTCTGCCAACATTTTGACAGAATTTTAAAATTTTTTAACTAATTGGTTGCAACTGATTTTCTACCTCGCCTTGTATCAACACACAAAACTCTTCAAAAGTCATCACGCCCTTGTCGCCTTCGCCCTGCTTTCGCACAGAAACAGAATTTGTCTCCATCTCTTTCTCACCAACAACCAACAAATACGGAATGCGTTTTAACTCGTTGTCTCGGATTTTGCGATTTATTTTCTCGTTTCTGTCATCAAAAATTGCCCGAATATCTTTGTCGTTAAACATTTTACAAAGTTTTTGAGCATATTCGTTGTATTTCTCACTGATAGGCAAAACAACAACTTGGTCGGGAACGAGCCACAACGGAAATTTCCCCGCAGTGTGTTCAATTAAAACTGCCACAAAACGCTCCATCGAACCAAAAGGTGCGCGGTGAATCATCACGGGACGATAACGCTTGTCGTCATTGCCGATATATTCCAAATCAAAACGCTCGGGCAAATTATAATCTACCTGAATTGTTCCGAGTTGCCACTTTCTGCCCAACGCATCTTTAACCATAAAATCGAGTTTCGGTCCATAAAACGCCGCTTCGCCTTCTTCAATAACAGTGTTTAAACCCTTCTCGGCAGCTGCTTCGATAATTGCGTTTTGTGCCTTCTCCCAATTCTCGTCTGTGCCGATATATTTTTTCTTATCCAACGGGTCGCGAAGCGAAATTTGGGCAGTAAAATCTTTGAAATCGAGAGTTTTGAAAATGTACAAAACGATGTCAATAACTTTACAAAATTCCTCTTTCAACTGGTCGGGACGACAAAAAATATGTGCGTCATCTTGCGTAAAACCGCGTACTCTTGTCAAACCGTGCAATTCGCCGCTTTGCTCGTATCGGTAAACGGTTCCAAATTCCGCAAAACGAATCGGAAGATCTTTGTAAGAACGAGGTTTACTGCGATAAATCTCGCAATGATGCGGACAATTCATTGGTTTTAACAAAAAAACTTCGCCTTCTTGCGGCGTCATAATTGGCTGAAAAGAATCTTTGCCATACTTCTCGAAATGTCCGGAGGTAACATACAATTCTTTCTGACCGATGTGAGGCGTAATAACGGGTTCGTAACCGTGCTGTTTTTGTACTTTTTTCAAAAACATTTCTAAACGCTCTCGCAATTTTGCTCCTTTTGGCAACCAAAGCGGCAAACCCGCACCGACTCTCTCGGAAAAAGTAAACAATTCGAGTTCTTTCCCGACCTTTCGATGATCACGTTTTTTTGCTTCTTCGATTAAAACGAGATATTCATCAAGCATTTTTTGCTTCGGAAACGAAATGCCGTACAAACGAGTAAGTTGTTTTCGAGAAATATCGCCACGCCAATACGCACCTGCAACGCTCAAAATTTTAATTGCCTTAATTTTTTCAGTATCAACCAAGTGTGGACCGCGACATAAATCGGTAAAATTCCCTTGCGAATACAATGAAATTGTACCATCAACTAATTCTTGCAAAAGTTCAACTTTGTATTCATCGCCTTTTTGTGAGAAATAATCTATTGCCTCCTGCTTCGCAACTTCTTTTCGAACTATTGAACATTTACTGCGGGCAATTTCGTACATTTTTTTCTCGATATTTTCAAAATCTGCGTCAGAAATAGATTTTTCACCTAAATCTACATCATAATAAAAACCATTTTCGATAGCAGGACCAATACCGAATTTTACATTGGGATAAAGTTCTTGCAACGCCTCCGCCATCAAATGTGCCGAAGAATGCCAAAAAGTATGTTTGCCATTGGCATCATCGAAAGTGAAAAAACGAATTTCTGCATTTTGAAAAATCGGACGATTCAACTCAACAACTTCACCATTGACAGAAAGCGACAAAACTTCTTTTGCCAAAGAATTTGAAAGAGACTGAGCAATTTCGATTCCCGTAATTCCTTCAGGAAATTCTTTTATTTTTTTATCAGGAAAAGTGATTTGTATCATAGAGAATAAATTTTTTGCAAAAGTAAACTTTTATTTTCTCAAAAAAAAATTTTTCACAATGTAAATTTAAAAAAAATT